>DLCS01000228.1 GCA_002480735.1 Bacillaceae bacterium UBA7792
AAATTCGGGGGTTAATCCGCTATACGGTGCGAATTAAGTGGATCTTTTGCCGCATCAGGTGGCTCTTTTCCCGTGCAATACCTAAGTGGACCTCTCTATGGCAAAGTTGGACCAATTTTATGTCAGAAGTGGACCAAAAACTTGTCAAAGGCGGGACAATCGTATGGCTGTAATCACCACAATTGCCCACTAATTTTGTTTTATGCACTAAACAAATTTTAACACCCTTAATTGTCCAAATTAATAAATCGAAAGTCGTTTCAAAATTCTTTTCTTGTTCCCTATAACATAATGGACACCATTCTCTTTTTTCTTTTGTTAATCCCTTTGTTGAAATATAATAAGCACTTGAAAATGGAAGTATTGTTGTATATAAGAGATTATTTTTACCAACTAAAAATTCCATTGCGTCTATAAATTCTTTTGCTACTAAACTATCACCATTTAGATATCTACATTTTTCATTTAAACCTCCACTATTAAGCTCAGAGATTAAATAATCACTTTATTCAAACCTCATTGAATATGGCTTCGAGCTTAGCTTCAGCTTCAGCTAAATCACGAATCACGAAACCTTAGTGTAATACAAACCGATCATTTCGACACAATAATCCGAAGAGCTTTATTTTCATTACTAGTTTTTTGAAAATAGATCGATTGATATAGGTTTTCATTTCTTTAATAGTATTTATAGTTTATAGTTTTATAGAAAAATATAAAAAAATGGTAGTTTGAATTGATAAAATTTTCTGAATATGGGATAATAAGGAAAATGTAAAGGAGAGTGATAATTTTATGAAAAGGTTATTTTTTTGTTTTCTAAGTTTTTCTTTGATTTTCAGTATAATGGCTCCATCTATTTCTAATGCTAGTTTAAAAGACGCCCCTCCTACCCTTCCTACCCGAGAATTACAGCTAGACGATGGAGAAGTTGAACTAAATATCTTAGAGAACCAAAGTGATGGGGTAGTTATAGAAGTTATTGGAGAGAATATGAAAGATGTAGTTGAAATAGATTATGATACTCAATCTTTCACAGTTACAGATGAAGAAGGGAACTCTTCACTATTCATTATCCGATTTTGTTTCCCATGAAAATTAGAAACCAATTTGGTAGAGAACGTAGATTCTTTGGAGGATTTTGTTAATAATTCAGTTATTGAAGATAATTCAATTGGTGTTACAGCTGAACCCCCTCCATTAACTGGTGCCCGTAACTATATAACAAATCCGGAAGCAAAATTAAATGTAACTGGTAAAATTAATTGGGGAAACCCAACGACTTATGTAAGAGGTGGAATGAATGTATATGCATATAACACAACCCATACTGAATATGGTATTAAAGCAGCGAAAAAATTCCAATTTAATGCTGGAACTGCTGTCTCTGTAATAATCGGGGCAATAATAAGCTGGGTAGCTAGTCTAGGAATTGTTATAGCAATGCTTACGAGTTTAGGTGCGGTACTAGTGGATAACACTCTTAAATATGTATGGAGTCCAACTTTAAAAGTAGATCGAATTAGCAATATATAAAAGGCATTATATGTGGAGGTTGTATGACCAGGGTAACAAAAAATTGGTCTGATTATATTGTCAATAATGATAATGGGAAGAAAGATATACAACTGACCAGTATAATGCATGGTATAATAACTGGTCGCTTTCGAAATTGGCAGACGTTGGTTATCAACAGTATAGATATATTGTTGGATTGCGAAATACAACCCCTAAAGCTTCTGAATTCAACTAAACTAGTCTCACTAGATGGAGTGTTTAGTAGTGCTTAAAAGATTGATACTCTTTAGTATTTTATTCTTTTGTATACTCGAATATTTATTGCTCTTACTCGTGATTGATAAATATGGGGATATTATGTGGATTGGTAAAATTTCAGTTTACTTAATCATTATCATAATCCTTAATATAATACTTTTCTTACGGTCGGAAGTAAGGTTTAAGAAACTACTTCAATTAATGTCTTTACTAATCTTACTTATCATACCTATATCGATATTTATATTTAAGCCCGATTACACAGTAGGGGAAGCTCAAAGTTTCTTAGAAGATAGGAAGCAAGATTCGTTAAAATATACACATTTCCAAGAATACAAGAATGAGAAAGTCTATGTTTTTTATTCTAAACGAACAAAACAAAGCTATTTTTTAAATCCTTATAATGGTGATTTCGGGAATCTTAAAAGTGAATAGTTAATGGATATAATGGTCCGACCGACCAAAAGCGAAAAACATACGCTATGGAATTTGTCCAGATAACGTGACCTTGTGTTTCTAAACACCTTATGACATGGGGCTTTGTAGGGAATTTCTTCTATTTCTTGATGTTCAATAACAGTATGGACAAACAAAGAATCATTTGATAAAGGAGTTTCCCCTATATATTAAGGTTCAAGAACTAATTCATGGTAAACTAGAAAAGATTAATGTAAATGGGGTTCTACCAAAAAGAACAAAATAGGCATGCTATGAAAATTTAGGAAAAAAGCCGATATTTCCTGCACTAAGGAATTATCGGCCTTTTTTATTGGAAACGGGAGTTTGACGAATGTATAATTTCTATTTTTCATTATAAAAGTTTTATAGTTTCAAAAACTTATAAAATTGCTTTTCTCAATTTATTTGTGCTAGGGGGCCAACCAAAAATGCGAAAACTTTCTTGTTCAACTAAACTGCTTCTTTAGTTTAAGTACATTTCTTCACATTTTCCATAAGTATCCGGTTTTATTTAAAGTCTTATTCCCTTAAATGGCCCGATTGTTGTGGAATAGGAAAAATCCTGCATATCAAAACAGGATTCTTAATCAAACTTTATAATAAATTATCAATCTTCATTCAAAATAATTAATCTTTTTTCAAAGCCACCATTGATTCATGTTGTAATAGGGGAAATGTTTTTTTTGTATTTCTTTAGTGGTAAATTACCCCAAAATAAAAAAATGGTAATAGGCACTAAATAAAATTAAAACTCTCGTGGCATTTTAAATGCATAAGTTTGTCACTTATACTTTTAAAGCAAAAGCATGTCACAGTGACATTTTTATGGTTTAAGTCACAAAATAAAAAACCACCAAATATGTATTTGGTGGAGACGGTGGGACGTGCTCTTCCATGCTTTCGTCATGGCACTGACTATATCTTGAACCTGATGTTATCAGGCCCTTCGGCGTATTATGCGAAACATATATTTATCTGACTCCAGATAGGATTTCGCATCCTAGTACTACCAAGATGGCAGCCTATAAGTCGATACACGGCTGTTGGATTGCTCCACATACCGCTCGGCATTGCCTTATCGCCTTTTTTCAGGACTAATTTGCTTCTATATATATCCTTTTAGCGACTTAGGTTTCACCGATAAAGCCGAATTTTCACTTATGTGTTACCACATAAGGCGACTAAAACTTAATCGAACCCACGTCCAAAGATATCGCCACTTAAGCGTCTACGAGTGTAGTCGATATATTCGTGTTTCGCTGAGCCATCTGCCTATCGACTGGCGCCCGGTCAGCTAGTCTGGTTATTCTCTTCCTACTTCCTCAGACGGTGGAATCCGGCGTAGCCCACTTAGAGTGAGTCCGCTACCCTACCACATGGGCGATGGAGGGGCGAACCGCTATGCGCTAATTAAGCAGCAAAAGCGAAGTTGTTTTGTTGTTTGCCAGTTATAGGCTTTGACGTTGGTACGCGGCCGATCCCCGCGACTCGCAACCTAAGCTCGAACTACCCCTGTCGAATCCGTAGCGTCCCCATGTTAGAAATGTCTGTTGTGGTTTTTCACACAAACAAGACCTTATGGTATGAAACGGAATACTCGAATAGATGAGCTATCAGTTTGCGTCACGACCTCGTGACATTTATTATTATAGCACAACTTCAATCGAAATCAATTGTAAGCTTTTGTAAAAAGACATCCAGCTTCTTCTACATTTTCTGTCTCTCACGGAAAGCACGCTCAATATCACGTTTTGCTTCCTTCTTTTTCAAATCCTCACGCTTGTCATACTTTTTCTTACCCTTCGCGAGTCCAATGAGAACCTTCGCATAGCCATTCTTCAAATAAAGCTTAACAGGCACAATGGAGTATCCTTCTTCCTTGGTCTCGCCAATTAACTTGTTAATTTCCTTGCGATGAAGAAGAAGCTTTCGGGTGCGAAGTGGATCATGATTGTAGCGATTTCCTTGTTCATACGGGCTAATATGCATGCCAAATAAGAAAATCTCGCCATTCTTGATTTGGGCATAGGAATCCTTCAAATTCACTCTTCCCGCACGAATCGATTTAATTTCTGTTCCCTGAAGCACGATTCCTGCTTCAAATGTATCTTCGATAAAATAGTCGTGATACGCCTTTTTGTTTTGGGCAACCGTCTTTCCAAAGCCTTTTGGCATATGTTTCCCCCCTACCTATTGTTCTATATTTTAGCAAAAAAACGATCATGTCACAAATATAGGAGAAGAAAGGTTTGAGTCAAGTATTTGTGGGCAGTTTTTTTATCCTCTAGTATTGAAAGCGATTTCATTACTTTAGGGTTCCTACTTGGTAGTTATTTTCTCTTTTTTTAAAAGCCAGTCAACGCCTTTAACGCCCTGTATACTGGAATATTTGCCTTGCCCTTTAAGTATATGATATTGTCCCTTGTGGCTTCGCCTATTGCCTTCCTTACCTTTCGTGTATACTTTCGCTGTGGCTTCTTTGCCTCCTTAGTTTCTGTCCATCTGTCAACTCTTCCAAATAGTGTTTTCAAAGCTAAGTTATCCAAATAGGCCACCAGTCCAGTAGTCATGGCATTTACACCTTTGTCCACCCAGCTTCGTCCATTTTTGAGCCTTTTTGCGAAGACATTCATCGTTCCCTCGGCACTTCCCATTGGCCGCATGCCTTCGATGTCAATTCCTTGTTCTTCGAGCCACTTCCGGTAGTCCCCCAGAGCCTCTGGATATTTTTCTAGCTGCCGAATCAGTTGGTCAAGACGTTCTTCCTGGTCCTTCGTCTCAAGCGTTCCAACGGCACTGTTTAGCTCCGTTAGTAGTTTTTGACCATCATGGGACGCAAGCGCCTTTTGCATTTCACGATAGCGAGGGTGTTTCCGAAGTAGGCTTTGTATATCCCGTGCCACGTGAAAGCGGTCGATTGAAAAGAATGCCCTGCCTTGAAAATGCTCCCTACAAGCCATGATCCAGCCGGCTCCATCCCCATTAATCACTAATTTATGGACAGTTGGGTCATACTCGAAATTTTCAATGAGAAAGTCCTCAAACGCCTCCCAAAAAGGTTGTTTTCCACGGTGAATAAAATGGCGTTTATCTTTTAAGCTCACTCGTTTTCCGTTGATCTCCCAGCCCTGATGAACGGCTGCGATTTTCTCTTCCTTGCCTCTTTTTCCTTTTCCTTGACGTTTAATATATAGGCCGTCTACCTCCACAAATAAGACCGGACGGTGTACAGGCTGACGCTCCTTTGGAATGCTGGTAACCTGTAACAGGTGTTGACGTATAGCCTCGTGACTAATAACACGGTAGCCTAAAAGTGTCTCAAGCGTGTGTTCAGCCTTTCGATAGGATGGCCCTGTTATGGCAAGCTCCAGGGCTGTTTCCTCAATCAACGGACTAAAGGAACCTGTCCCCTCAAATTCCAAATATCGATCAAGGAGATGGACATATTCTGCTTTCTCTCTGTCACGATAATAGTTTCGCTTGATCTTGATATCTCCAAATAGGCTGACGATAGTAGTCTTACGCTTATCAAGAAGGCGATAACGTTTCTTATCACGTTCCTCGGCAATCTGTTTGTCCATGTCCTCTAAAAGTGTCTTCATCACCACTGAGAAGGTTTCCTGTAATTGCCGCCAAACTAACTGCTCAATCTGTTTTAAATTCAGAAAATCTGTGTTACTCTTTATCATGAGGGTCTACTCCTTTGATTAGTAATCTTGTTTTGTCGACTAAGATTCTACCAAGGGGTAACCCTCTTTTCATGTTATTTGCTTAATAAGCTACCGCGCTTTCGCTTGCTGCCCCCTTCATATGGTGAACGATCTATCGATCCTTCACCATATGAAGGGGTTAAATTTTGCCCACATTAATTTTACTCATACAGAAGAAAGACCGGTTCGCCGATATATTTATTTTTTCGTTGATAAAAATCTTTCTTCACCGATAAAACCGAAAAAGCACCGATATTACCCAAACTGAACTCCAAAAGGAGCCAAATTCTTGGCTCCCTCGCTTATCGTTTCTTTTTCCGCTTAGCTTTTGGCGCATTTTCATAGTGCTTTTTCTTTTTCCGTGGACCGTCGGAAGGTTTGCCACTCTTACCCTGAGAATCCTTCGATTGATTTCTCCGGGGCTTCTTATCTGAGCTGCCCGTCTTGAAAACCTTACGTGGCCCATCCAAATCGCGCTTGCGGCTGCCTTTCATGCCGACAATTTCAAAATCGATGGAGCGCTCGTCTTTATTGACATTGACGACACGGACCGTAATCTCGTCACCAATGCGGAAGACATTCCCCGTCCGCTCCCCGATCATGGCATAATGACGCTCCTCAAAGCGATAGTAGTCGTCTGTCATGTAGCTAACATGGACCAAGCCTTCAATTGTATTTGGAAGCTCGACGAACATTCCAAAATTCGTGACAGAGCTGATGATGCCATCGTATTCTTCGCCGATTTTGTCCTCCATGAACTCTGCTTTCTTTAGTTCATCCGTTTCCCGTTCCGCCTCAACCGCTCTTCGCTCCATATTGGATGAATGCTCGGCAATATCAGGAAGCTGGACATTCCATTTTTCCCTTGTCAATTCATCCAGCTTACCTTCAATTAAGTAGGTCCGAATGAGACGATGGACAATTAAGTCTGGATAGCGACGAATTGGCGACGTAAAATGAGTGTAAAACTCCGTCGATAAGCCGTAGTGGCCAAGGCTTTCTGGATCGTATTTTGCCTTTTGCATCGAGCGTAGCATCACCGTTGAAACGACCATTTCTTCTGGCTTTCCCTGTACCTCTTCAATAATTTCCTGCAGGGCACGGGGATGAACAGAGTTTGCTGTTCCCCTTACGATATAGCCGAAATTTGTAATAAACTCAAAGAATTGTCTGAGCTTATCCTCCTTCGGGTCCTCGTGAATCCGATAAATAAACGGAACGTCTAGCCAGTGAAAATGCTCGGCCACGGTTTCATTGGCAGCCAGCATGAATTCCTCGATGAGACGTTCTGCCACCGAACGTTCACGGAGAACCACATCAGTTGGTTTGCCATTCTCATCGACTAGTACCTTTGCTTCCTTGAAGTCAAAGTCAATTGCGCCGCGCTTCATTCTTTTTTCTCGTAAAATTTGCGCCAGCTCTTCCATTAGCTCAAACATCGGCACTAACGGCTCATACCGTTTGATGAGTTCCTCATCTTTTTCCGTCAAAATCTTATTGACGTCACTATAGGTCATTCGCTCCGTTGTCTTAATGACACTTTGGAAAATTTCATGGCTCACGGCATGGCCATCCGGCGAAATTTCCATCTCGCAGGATAAGGTTAATCGGTCCACCTTCGGATTCAGCGAGCAGATGCCATTGGACAGTCGATGCGGGATCATCGGAATCACGCGGTCTACAAGATAGACACTTGTCCCACGGTCTGCCGCTTCCCGGTCAATCGGAGAGCCCTCGGTCACGTAATAGCTGACATCGGCAATATGTACTCCAAGCTTATAGTTCCCATTTTCAAGCTTCGTCACGGTTACCGCATCATCTAAATCCTTTGCATCAGCGCCATCAATCGTGACAATCACTTCATCCCTCAGATCGCGTCGATTCTGAATTTCTCTCTCGTCGATAGAATCTGGAGTTTCGTTGGCATGCTCAATGACCTCTTCAGGAAATGGTCCTGGGAGACTGTGTTTATGAATGATGGATAAAATGTCGACACCCGGATCATTTTTATGCCCAAGGATCTCAATTACTTCACCCTCAGCACTTTTTCGCCCCTCTGGATAGGTCGTAAGCCGAACGACGACCTTATGTCCTTCCACTGCACCTTTGGAGGCAGCCTTCGGGATAAAAACATCACTCGCAAACTTTTGATCATCCGGAATCACAAATCCGAAATGCTTGCTTTCCGTATATGTTCCAACAATTTGTTGAATTCCTCGCTCTAGGATGCGGACAATGGTCCCTTCCCGTCGTTGCCCTGAGCTCTCAGCATTCACACGTGCAAGTACGATATCTCCATGCATAGCGTTATTGGTCTCAGTCGGAGGAATAAAAATATCATCCATCCCCGGTTCTTCTGGGATAACAAAGCCAAAGCCCTTTGCATGACCCGATAACTTCCCCCGAACTAAGTTCATTTTACTAGGAAGTCCATAACGGTTACTGCGCGTTCGTACGACTAGACCTTTTTCCTCCATTTTTACCAGCGCTTTAACAAAATCCTTAAAGTCAGCAGAGTCTAGAGTGCCAAAGGCAGTTTCCAGCTCCTGCACGGTAAGCGGTTTATAAGTTTCGGCCTCCATATATTGAAGCAGCCTGTCCATATGCTGTTTAATACTTTCTTCCAAAGAGTTCCCCTCCTTTACTTGATTATCTATCTCCTATTCTTCCCAATCCAACGATTCTAGAAACCTGTATATATCCTCATGAAGCTCATCCCGTTGTTTATCCAACGTAATGACATGCCCAGATTCCTCATACCATTTGATTTGTTTTTGCGGAGACTCGATTTCGTTATAAATAATATTTGCACTATCTGTATTAATCATGTTGTCATGGCGAGCTTGCACGACGAAGGTCGGCGCATAAATCGTCTCCACATGCTCCCTAACATCAGCAATTAAATTCTGGAGCGCCTTTAATGTTTTCATCGGTGTCTGCTTAAATCTTTCCATTTCCTGCTCGATTTCCGCTGGCGATTTCCCTTCACGCTTTTTGTATTCCCGCGCAAATTCAAGAATCCCCTCGTACATCACTTCCTCGCTCTTGATATACATAGGAGCACACATCGGCACAATCGCTTTTATAGGTACAGTATAGCCTAGCTTCAACGAAAATACGCCACCTAAAGAAAGTCCCACGGCAGCGATTTCTTTATATCCTTTATTTTTCAAAAAGTTGTAGCCGTCCATCACATCCTGCCACCAATCGTCAGGACCTGTAGAAATAAGTTCTTCAGGTGGTACGCCATGACCTTTATATTGCGGAGCATGGCAAGTATATCCCCTTTTTTCGAGAAAACGAGCAAGCATACGGCAGTCCGCACTGTTTCCCGTAAACCCATGAAGGAAGAGCACAGCCCTTTTTCCTTGCTCAAATGTAAAAGGCTTTGGTTGTATGATTTTCATCTGTAATGACCCCTTTTGTTGTAGATATCCTCCTCATTAGTGTAAACAATGCGGGCTGGATCATCCAATGAGACGACTTCCCCATAACGTTAAAAAACCTGGCCCCTTCAAAAAGGCCAGGTTCCTTATATGTTTATGCTCCTAAATAGGATACAGCAATGGTTAATACGAAAAAGAGTACTGCTAACACAATCGTAATTCGATGTAGAATCAAATCAAGTCCACGCGCTTTTTGCTTTCCAAACAGCTGCTCAGCTCCACCAGAGATGGCACCTGAAAGACCTGCGCTTTTACCAGATTGTAGAAGGACAACAACGATTAAACCGATCGATACGATCACAAGCAATGTAACAAATAGAGCATGCATAAAGTCCACCTCCTGAAACGAACACTCACAGTATGTCTAATTTTATCATAATTAAAAATGATTCACAATACATTTCTAAATCCAGAAGGGGAAGCTTTATTTGCTCCTAACCGACGATAATGGATACACCTGTTGCGTAAAAGATGTATCTTCCTAAAAATTCACCGACTAACACGAGAGTTAAAGCTGCTAGATAGAACTTCATTTGGGACTGAGATTTATTATTTCGGTAGAAGACCCAGCCAATGATAGCCAAGCCAACAAAGGATAATGCCCATCTAATCACGGTTGAAAATGCATAGGTTTCCGTTAAAAGAGCCGCAGATTTCAGACCCGCTTGTCCACTGACTGATAGACCTGAAACATAAATAGGAAGATACACAAGCTGAACAATCATCGCTCCAAGTCCTACCAAACCAATGCCTTTGATGATGCTTGTTAAGCCCTCTGTCTTTTCTTCCTTGCTCATAAGGATAAAAATCATGGAAGTGACCGCACCAAAAAGAATAGTCGTTCCATAGAACGCTAAATACGTATTAACATCGGTCCAGGCTGGTTTAATCGAAGAAGCGTAGATACTTGCCATGCAAAATACAGCACCTAGACCAACAACAGATGTTACCCAGCCAACGATTTGATTCCAGGTCCCTTTTCGGTCCAAGTAGAAGGATACGATCCAAAGGGCAAAGAAGGCAGATGTGAAAATAATCTCTCTACTTAGCCAGGATGAATCCAAATTCAAGATAGAACGATAAGCACCGAAAGGAGTACCTAAATGGAATAATGAAAACACTAATGCAAGCGCAATGACAGGACCTACCATCATGATTCCACGTTTTGTTACATTAATGGCAAGGTTATTCCCTAATTTTTTGTTAAATGCACGGACAATGACGAAAAAGATATAGGCCCCAACACCAAACTGAGAGAGAAGAGTAAATGTTAGCAATGGCCATTCTTCTGCAAACATAGAAATTACCTCCTTTTTAATAAGCTTTTTTATTGAGGACTATGTTAAAATTGAGCAGTTTCTAACTCATGAATAACATAGCCCTTTTTCATTAATTCATTGCTTCAGGCTTTGCTTTTACAGTAATAGAAGGCTTTGTAATATTCGCACCTGGCAATACTTTAAGATTATAGTTGGCACCATATTTCTTGCGAAGCTCTTCAATATCACCAAATTCAATGGCTCTCAATGGACAGGTATCCACACATACTGGGTTCAAGCCTTGGTCGACAAGATCCGCACAGCCGTCACATTTTCCGCATTTCCCTTGCTCCTCAAGATATTGAGGACGCTCATAAGGACAAGACCAGATACACATTTTACAGCCGATACATTTTTCTCGATCCTGTACAACTAAGCCGTCGGATTCCCTTTTATAAATAGCACCAGTCGGACAGTTTTCTGCGCACTTTGGTTCTTTACAGTGGTTGCAGCCGAGGGAGAGATAATAACCCCACACATTTGGGAAGGTTCCACCCTCGAACTCATACACCTTTCTAAAGAGCTCTCCGACCTTTAAATCATTCTTATCCTTACATGCGATTTGGCAAGCCTTACATCCTGTACATACTGTTGAATCATAATAGAAACCTTTCTGTGCCATAATCTGTCACCTCCTAGAAAATAATTCTTTGCTCCCATTGCCAATCTGGCTTTAATGGTTCACCTTTATATTTCTCAACACGGACGATTGTTGTATTCCAAGGCTCTTCCCCTTGACCGCTTAAGCGTGCTGGACAAAGAGAATTCGTTGCCCCAGCTTTGTCTATGCCTGTTTTTTCATCAAGTTCAACCCAAGCACCTTCACCAAGGAATACAACTCCTGGCATACAGGTTTCAGTCAGGGCTACTGGTCGAATAACCTTTCCGACACTGCTTTCAATAAGAACGGTATCACCATCTTTAAATCCAAGAGCCTCTCCATCTCTCTTATTCATAAAGAACTCTTGTGGATATGCTTCTCTAAGCTGTGGTACGTTGTCAAATACTGAGTGTGACCGTCTTCCGTAATGGATGGTCACAAGCTGGAATGGATATTTCCCTTTTTTCTTATTTTTCCAGTCTGAGAAGGTTGCTTCATAACCATCCATTGGTGGCTCGTATTTAGCAATCGGTGCAATTGTTGTTAAGCCATAGGCCGCAATTTTTTCGACTAATGCTTGACAGTGAATTTCAAACTTACCACTCTTTGTTGGAATTGGGTTTGCCTCAGGGTCTTTAACAAAAGCTTCACATTCAATTTCGCCTAATTTATCGTTAGGGGAACGAGGTACTTGATATGCCCCTTGCTCTACAATTTCGTCAAGAGAGATTTTGCCTTTTTGCGGCTTGCCATCTACGCCCCATTTTTTAATATCCTTTTCCGTAATAGTAACGAGTGGAACGTAATTTTCGCCGTCTTCTGTAATAATTTCTGCTCCTGCTAAACTATTAAATAGCTGCTGTTTCTCTGTAATTGGGTAAATTTCTGCAGGATTTAAACCAAGGCGCTTCGCAAGCTCTCTATCCATCCATTCTTCCGTTTTAGCTTCAAAGAGTGGATCGACTACTTTTTGTGTGATTACGATCGCTTCAGGGTTACCGCTGTAGATTTTTCCTTCCTTCTCCCATTCGGTCGTTGCTGGTAAGACGATATCAGCATATTTCGAAATGGTAGAAAGGACGATATCGTTTGTAATAATTGAATCTACTTTACGGAAGGCTTTAATTCCTTTGTTAATATCAGATGATTGGTTCAAGTAGTTATAGCCACTACCATCACGAACTAACCACAGCATCCGAATGTCGCAAGGAACTTTTCCTCGCCCAGCTGTTGCTGTATACTCACCATTCAAAATAGCGTCATATGTTTCACAATAAGCGATCCCGTGTGCTTCAAGGTTCGTTGGGTTCTCCCAACGATAGCCGTCATATGCCCCGTAGGTTGCATCAGGGAATAATGGATTGACTGCATCTGGAAGTCCTGTGCCTCCACCTCTTACTAGTGTTTTACCACCGTAGCTTTGTTTGGATGCATAGTTCATCGTGAATACTCCAGCACCTGGTTTACCAACATTTCCAGTCATCCAGCCTACTGTGAGGAAGGCCTGACAGAATTGTTGTCCTCTATACGTACGAGCAGGTGCAAAGGATGAAGTGAAAATCATTGGCTTCGTCGTTGCAATTTCGTGAGCAAATTCTTTGATCACTTTAGGGTCTGTACCGCAAATTTCTGATGCCCATTCTGGTGTTTTTGGAACACCGTCATAGGTTCCAAGTACATAATCCTTGAAGTTTTCCTTTGGATCAGCACCTTCTGGCATATGATCTTGATCAAATCCAACTGTGCAGCGATCAAGGAAATCTTGATCCTGGAGGTTATTTTCAATCATGTAATAGGCCATTCCAAGAAGCAGTGCTGTATCTGTGCCTGGGCGACAAGGGATATGCTTGTCCGCTAATGTCTTAACCGACGGACTTACAGATGGGTCAACAAAGATAAATTTGGCGCCCGCCTTCTTCGCTTGCAAAAGGTTGTAGCTTGGATTTCCTAAGTTGGAACGTGTTGGGTTTGAACCCCACATCACAATGAGCTTCGCATTGCGCCAGTCTAATCGGTCATTCCCCTTCCAAGACATAAAGCCGGTCATTGTCTCTTGTGGAACACCCCATGCACCTGATGATGAAGAACCCCATCTCACCATCGCACCACCGTAGAAGTTAAGAAGTCTGCTCGTTCCGATAATTGATTTATTTCCGTGTTTTTCTTTTACTCGTTTTAGTTCAGTTGCAACGAGGTCAAGCGCCTCATCCCAGGAAATACGAACCCACTCATCTTTACCACGTAGCTCTTTCTTTCCCCCGCCTGGCTCCCAATGTTTACGTTTCATTGGATATTTCAATCGATCGGCACCAAAAACCTGGTGTCTTTGCGAACGTCCGCGGTGACAGCCTCTTTGCTGTGGATAATCTGGGCTATCCTCGTGCGTATCATCCGTCTTCTGTCTAATGACCACTCCGTCCACGACTAACGCCTTATTTACACATCGTCCTCCACAGTTATGCCAGCAGGCTGCGGTTACCCATTTTTCCTCCTGGTTCAGTTTGGCTGCCGCCACCTTCGAATCAACCTTTGTTAGCCCGTAAGTTGGGACAACTGCTGCAGTTGTTAAGGCAGCGCTCCATCCGAGAAATGCTTTGCGACTCATCTTATGATCCATCGCTTTTTTTAGAAAGTTCGACATAGAGAACACCTCCATTTTTTACTCACAAATTTAACATTCCAATTCCTCTAAACAAGTTTGGTCAATAGTTAAAAATCCACTGAGAATTTTCACCATGCCTTTATAAAAATCGGTCTTTGCATGTTCATTGACATCCTTTGCAAAAAGCGGGGTCCAATTAAGAAGATGGGCCTTCAAGAAGTAACTCTGGTCTGCTAAGATTTTTTTGACCTGGACATGATTTTCTTCCTTTATTTGTTGGATAGCCAATTTGCTTAGCTGATACATAAAATCAAGCTCTAGACCTAAATGATCATCTGCTTCCTTGCCATAATGAAGAGGTTCGAAATTATTTTTCAAATAAAGTCTTCTTACTCTCCACGTTTCTTCCTGGAAAAGGAGCCCATCCTTATTGGTATAGGAGGATTCCCATATCGGAGCAGGCAGCTCGTAAGGTCCAACAAACATTCTGGTGTAATCCCAGTGGAGCTCCTCAAAATTTCCATCCATCTCAAAGCTCTCGAAATAATGATGTACCTGCTCTATCCCCTCCTTGAGGAGAGGGTTCTCTTCTTTAAAAGGAAAAAAGTGAATGACTCCATTTTCAAATTGCTCAACTAATTCCTTTGTCGGCTCCTCCAAAAAGGTTCTTCGCAAAATATCGTAGGCAAAAATCCGTAATTCCAATAATTCTTCAGCCTCTGTTAAATCAACGCTGGTAACTTGATTCATCTCGTTTCCACCTCTTTCTATTCAGGTTTCCAATGTGAATCATTTCACAATTATAAGCTGTTTTATTGCTAAGGATAGGACATTGAACCTCTATGTCTCTATTTTATCTGTGAATCCTGATAGAAGGGAGTGTGGAATCCTCCATAGTTGAAGGGAAGCAATTGTGCAGTTTTCACAGTGAAATTTCCTCTCTAACTGCTATAAATGAACAAATCTTGAATAACAATAGCCAGTCAAATGTAATGATAATTCGAATCTGTATAAAAAAAACTAGCCTCCTCAAAAAGGAAAACTAGTTTTATTAAATGCTTATAAATGGCTCTTTTCTCAACCGAAAACAGCCTTATAAATTGAGAAAGGAAAGAATCTTGACCGCCACCATCAGATTCATAAATTCCTCTGGGTCCTGAACATTGATTCCTGTCATTTCTTCAATTTTCTTTATGCGATTGCGAAGGGTATTAGGATGAATAAATAACGCATCGGCTACGTCATTAATGACCCCCTGATGCTGAATATACACCTTAAGCGTATGGATGAGCTCTGTACCTGACTCGCGATCACTTTCTAATAGGACAGACAAATAATCTTCACTATAGTCTAATAGAATCTCCTGGTGAATGTGAATCAGGAGGCGGAGTGCACCTAAATCATTGATATGAAAGATGTTTCGATTTTCAAACCATGCTTGTCCAAATTTTAGGGCCTGATTTGCTTCCTGGTAACTTTTGTTTAAAAAAGTAGTATTCTTATACCATTTTCCAATCCCGATCAAGAATTGACAATTCGGCCATTGGTTCGATAGCTCTTTTTCAATTTGTTCCGCAACGGTACGAACATGTCGGTTTCTTTCACTAATGGTACAGCTTTGACCATCCTCAAGAAGGACGACAATTTGGTCCTCAAAAGGCAAAACGATAAGCCTTTCTTCCATATGAGACTTTTTTTCTTCTATGAAAAGAACCATTTCATCCAGCCAATCCATATTATCCATGAGTTCGTCAGTTACCTTCACATGAACAAGAAGCAAATGATGGGGGATCTCTAAATTCCAGTCCCATGCCTTCGCCTGTTTAATCATGACTTTTTGGGATTCAAACTTGTGATACAAAAGGTCATAGACAAAATGCTCTTGCAGCTGTTGCTGCTGCTGTCGAAACATTCCTTCTGTTTGCAATAAAAGAGCCATTAAGCCTATTAATTTATCTACCATTCTTTTTTGCCAATCTACTAATTTAGCGGAAGCAAGTATACCTTGGCTGACGACACCGGCGATATGGATGGGATATAGCTCAAACCCATCATGAATTTGCCCTTCGTAGCTTTCCTTCATCCCTTCCAGCTCTCTAAAATGGGTGTTCAACCACCGATTTGCTTCTCTTAATTCTGTTTCCGTACCTGTCTGCCAAAGAAGATGGTTGTTCTCATCTAAATAGAGGAAAGGGGTCTCCAATCCTTTTGCTAGTTCTGTAGCGATAGCGGTGAACCCCTCGTTCATGATACCAGCAAGCTCGTTGCTTATTTGAGAATAAACAGGCTTGCTTTTTTGCTCAAATATGTGGAGTGAAGAGGGATCGGCCACTTGGACAATTGGCAATTGACATGAACGATACAGATGGACATTGTCTTCCTGCAAGGGCACTTCCGTTTCTAGCCCAATGATGACGGCGATAAGATTCGGATCCTGAATGAGTTGGTTTGCGACTTCCTTATCATTTAGTTTGATCCATTCTTCTTCATCGACGATTATTATTAGAGTCGGTTTTTCTAACCAATCCTTCGGTAGCTCCTCTTGAATCGTTTCATAATAAAGCAATTGCTTTGGTAAAGAGGTAAGAAACTTTAGTCGATCCAACGGAATAAGCGGTAGTAACTCCTGAAGCGCATCCTTCATTTAGGCTTCCTCCTCTCTGAAGAAGGTCAGTCCAATTTGTTTGTCAATTACGAATATGGATGGGTTCGTGTAGCTTGCTATCGGTACATCTACTTCCCCAAAATCATAGGACTTTCTTTCCTTACGATTAACCTCGATGATCCCCAGTGCATTGGTCACACAATTTTCTACACAAACTGGCTTCAAGCCTTCATCAAGCCTCTCGATACAAAGGTTACATTTGTCCACTCGATTCGTTTTCGGATTTATTTTTGGGGCGTGGAACGGGCAAGCGGTCACACAACGCCTGCATGCTCGACAATTACTTGGATTATGAATGACTACCCCATCACTACGTTTCAGAAAATTATTCTCCGGACAGATGGATACACAAACCGGATTCAAGCAATGGTTACAAGATATCGAGAGATGAACAGGGATTAGCGAATCATTTTCATAGGTTACAACATTGCGTCGGTGTATCCCTGAAAGTCCATGGTAATCATTACACGACATTTCACAGGTTTTACAATTTATGCATTTGCTAAGGTTAATGGAAAACATAAGCTGAGATGACATGTCGATTCTTCCTTTATTTTCTATGCTTCACAAAAATAGATCTCGTTATCTAGATATAGTTTATAATAGAGGAAGGTAGAATTTATTTTTCAGAACGACAATCTCGTGAATTTTTTGGTGGAAAACATTCCCTTCCATCAAAGGAGTGAAAGAAATGAATACGCGCAGTCAATATGAGTTTCAGCATGTTTGCCCACGAAATTGCTTCAGCAACTGCACGATGATTTCTAGAGTCGAGAATGATCAAATCATGACTCTGAGCGGTAAACGGACCCACCCCTATTCGCAAGGAAAGCTCTGTGCCAAGGGCTATTCTTATATCGAAAGAAACAATCATCAGGAACGCCTCAAATATCCTTATTATCAAGAAGTGAAGGGCTCTGGCAGATTCAAGCAAATTACTTGGAAGAAGGCTTTTGAGCTTATTGAATGTGAAATGTTGAACATACAAAAGAAACATGGGCATCTACTCCCACTCGCTCACTATAAAGGCTCTGGGAATGTTGGGGTTCATCATTATGTGACGGATCATTTTTTCACAAGTCTTGGAGGAACGACGAGAATTTTCGGTTCATCCACTGCTACCACTGGATTTGAAGCGATGGAATATGACATGGGGACCGTTAAAATGTCTAATCCTGCGATGATAAAAGATTCATCCCTAATCATCCTTTGGGGCACCAATCCAGCAGCAACCAATATTCATCTTATTCCTTTTATCATCGAGGCAAGGGCAAAAGGTGGGAAGGTTGTTGTCATTGATCCTGTTTACACACAAACAGCTGAGCATGCTGATTTGTATATTCAGCTGCGTCCAAGTACAGACGGTGCTTTAGCCACTCTTTTGGTCAAAGAACTATTGAAGGCCGATTGCTATGATAAGGAATTCCTCGAGCAGCATTCCTACGGGTATGAAGATTACCTTGAAGCCATTGGGAAGATTTCTAAGGATGACCTTCTTCGCACATGTGGAATGACAGAGAAAGCCATTAGCTTATTGGCTCAATGGATGAAAGAGACGAAAGCCATTTCTCACATCATCGGCATGGGAGTGCTCAAGCATACAAACGGCGGGCAAAATGTCCGTGGGATTGAAGCCCTAGCTGCCATTCATGGAGATATCGGAAAAAAAGGGGGCGGAATCTTTTTTCGCAGAAAGGACTCTCGTTTTTTCCAAAATCAATTAGAGGCTGATTCCAAGGATACCCGGGTGATTCATCTGAATCAGCCCGAAAATCGAATACTTCCATCCAGGTTTTCACCACCTATCGAAATGCTATGGGTTTCAGGTGCAAACCCTTTAGTACAAGAGGCTGGGGCAAAGTTTTGGGCGGAATTTTTAGCGGGGATTCCATTTGTGGTAACGGTTGATCTTTTTATGACGCCAACCGCTAAGATGTCCAATTTGGTATTGCCTACGACTTCCCATTTTGAAGAAACGGATATCGTGACAAGCTACTGGCATAAGGAGATTTCTTTGAATGAAAAAGCGGTAAGCCCCTATTACGAAAGTTTAAGTGAGTGGAGAATTATGACGGAATTGGCGCCTAGATTAAGAGAGAGTGGCTGTTCCTTCCAGATTCATGAGAGTGAAGAGGAATATTTGAATGCCCAGTTCACCGAAGCGGTGGAAAATCGTTATTTTATAAAAAATGTTTCCGAGCTTAAGAATAAACAATTCACAGCAAGCAGTGATCGAATTGTGTGGGAAAGGCGAAAATTTGCTACTGCGACAAAGCAGTTTCATTTTTTCTCAACAGAGGCGGAGGCGAAAGGCCTTCAGGCTTTGCCGCTTTTTGTAGATGGACCTTCTCCCACGGAGGAGCTCCCTTTTTGGCTGATCACCCCTCATCATCCCTATACCTTCAATTCACAGTTTCACTTTTTGAAGCTATCCGATTCAGAGGAGGCCATTGTTGAGATTCATCCAAAGGCCGCGGAGAAACTATCGATTGATGACGGGGAGGTTGTGAAGATCTCTAATCAACAGGGCTCTATTGAGATCAAGATTACCTTCAGCCATAGAGTGCCTACGGATATTCTCGTCATCCATCAAGGCTGGTATCCTGACTCTGATGTGAACATCAATAAGTTGACCCCTCCCCTGCCAACAGATATGGGTAACAAGGGAACGGCTTTTTATGATACGTTTGTGAGAATTGAGAAATTATAGCCTATCCTAATTTGCCCACTAAATTGAAGTTATCAGTCAGGTAATATTTCGGCCAAACTCCAATTTGAATACTAAAAAGGGCAACCCACAGGGCCGCCCTCCTCAAACTAACTTACTTCTTCAAATTATAAAAGCTCTTCAATCCATCGTACACAGCTAGCTCACCAAGCTCGTCTTCGATGCGAAGAAGTTGGTTGTACTTCGCAATACGGTCGGTACGAGACATGGAACCGGTCTTGATTTGACCTGCGTTTGTTGCAACGGCGATGTCTGCGATGGTTGCGTCCTCTGTTTCACCAGAACGGTGGGATACAACGGCTGTATATCCAGCACGCTTCGCCATTTCGATTGCTTCAAAAGTTTCAGTAAGGGTACCGATTTGGTTCACCTTAATTAAGATAGAGTTGCCGACACCTTTTTCAATTCCTTCAGCAAGCTTCTTCGTGTTGGTTACGAATAAATCGTCACCAACTAACTGAACCTTGCCACCAAGGCGGTCCGTTAGAAGCTTGTGACCTTCCCAGTCATTTTCATCTAAACCGTCTTCGATGGAGATGATTGGGAACTCATTGACAAGCTGTTGGTAGAAAGCAACCATGTCCTCGGAGCTTAAGCCTGTGCGGCCCTCTCCAGCTAGATCATATTTGCCAGTTTTCTTGTTAAAGAATTCGGAAGAAGCGACGTCCATTCCAAGAAAAACATCTTTGCCTGGCTCGTAGCCAGCTGCTTTAATCGCTTCGATGATAACTTCAAGTGCTTCACGGTTAGATCCAAGATTTGGTGCAAAACCACCCTCATCTCCAACTGCAGTATTAAGACCTTTAGAAGAAAGAACCTTTTTCAAAGAATGGAACACTTCCGCTCCCATTCGGATCGCTTCCTTGAAGGTTGGTGCTCCAACCGGTAAAATCATAAACTCTTGGAAATCCACATTGTTATCAGCATGAGAGCCACCGTTAATGATGTTCATCATTGGTGTTGGCAATTGCTTCGCATTGAATCCACCTAGATAGCGGTATAATGGTAAGCCCACAAAGTCAGCAGCCGCATGCGCACAAGCCATGGATACTCCAAGGATCGCATTTGCTCCAAGCTTGCCTTTGTTTTCTGTACCATCTAGCTCAATCATAAAGCGGTCGATGCCAACTTGGTCGGTTACATCGATACCAATGAGTTCTTCAGCGATGATGTTGTTGACATTATCCACTGCTTTTTGAACACCTTTCCCACCGTAACGGGATTTGTCCCCATCACGAAGCTCTACTGCTTCATATTCCCCAGTAGATGCACCGGACGGAACAAGGGCGCGGCCAAAAGCACCGGACTCTGTATAGACTTCAACCTCAACCGTTGGATTTCCACGGCTATCTAATACTTCTCGTGCATAGATTTCAGTAATATAAGGCATGTTCATCTCTCCTAATCATATTTTTAACTAGCGAATGGAAAATCCGCTTATGTTTGCAACCTAATTTTGAATAATGTTAATCTTGATACCGCCATATGTGCATGGGTTCACTACGTTGCTCGTTCCAAGCAAAACCCGTTCACGCCATGCACATATGGCTAATATCAACACTGAACATTAACCCTGCCTTTGAATTAAACTGCTACCCGTCATTTCCGCTGGCTTTTCCAAGTTCAATAGATTAAGCATCGTTGGCGCAAGGTCACCAAGAATGCCATCCTTACGAAGCTGGACACCTTCTTTTGTAACAATAACGGGAACAGGATTTGTCGTATGAGCCGTCATCGGATTTCCTTCAAGGGTGATGACCTCATCGGCATTTCCGTGGTCAGCCGTAATAATCGCTGCTCCACCCTTTTGTAAAATTAAATCGACAATTTCACCTAGGCATTCATCCACCGTTTCAACCGCCTTGATCGTTGGCTCGAGCTTACCCGAATGGCCAACCATATCGGGATTGGCAAAATTCAGGATGATTGCATCGACACTATCTGCTTGAATCTCTTTAATGAGGGCATCCTTGACTTCATACGCACTCATTTCCGGCTTCAAATCATAGGTAGCGACCTTTGGCGAGTTAATGAGGATGCGCTTCTCACCTGGAAACTCTGCCTCTCGTCCACCACTCATAAAGAAGGTGACATGCGGATACTTTTCTGTTTCAGCGATGCGCAGCTGTTTTAAGCCATTTTGGGATAGAACCTCACCAAGTGTATTATCCAAGTTTGTTGGTTTAAAAGCAACATATCCATCAACCGTTTCACTAAAATGAGTCAAACAAACAAAGAATAGATGCTCGGGATGTCCTGGTCCGCGGTCAAAGGAACGAAAATCCTTATTCGTGAAAGTATTCGAGATTTGAATTGCTCGGTCAGGTCGGAAATTATAGAATATAACCGCATCCTGATCCTTGATTGTCGCAACAGGGTCTCCATTCTCTTTCGTAATGACAGAAGGGAGAACGAATTCATCGTAGATGCCATTTTTATAGGAATCCTCGATTAATTCTAATGGATCCGTATAGGTTGGACCTTCACCGTAAACCATTGCACGATATGATTTTTCAACGCGGTCCCAGCGTTTGTCACGATCCATCGAGTAATAGCGACCCGAAATGGTTGCGAACTCACCTACACCGTATTCCTTCATTTTTTCAAGCGTTTCCTTAATATAGGTAGGCGCTGTTTGTGGACCAACATCACGTCCATCTAGGAAGGCATGGATGTAGACCTTTTCAACCCCTTTATCGGCTGCAAGCTTGAGCAATGCAAATAAGTGGTTGATGTGACTGTGAACACCCCCGTCTGATAAAAGACCAAAAAGGTGAAGACTGGTTCCATGCTGTTTAACATGTTCTATTGCGTGAACGAAGGTTTCATTTTCGACGAACTCGCCTTCACGAATCGCCATGTTAACACGGGTTAAGCTTTGGTACACAATGCGACCAGCGCCAATATTTAAATGGCCAACCTCTGAGTTTCCCATTTGTCCTTCAGGAAGACCCACTGCTTCTCCAGAAGCCGTTAGATGGGAATGTGGGAATTGTTGCCAATAGCGATCAAAATTCGGCTTCTTCGCTTGTGCAACTGCGTTTCCCTTAACTTCGTCCCGGCAGCCGAATCCATCTAGAATAATGAGGGCAACGGGTGATTTACTCATTTTTACCCGCCTCCAATAATTGCAGGAATGACGCTGCCTCAAGACTAGCTCCACCAACAAGCGCCCCGTCAATATCCGGCTGTGCCATATATTCCTTAATATTGCCTGGCTTTACACTACCTCCATACTGAATGCGAATCGCATCTGCTACTTCCTGAGAAAATTCCTTCGCAACCACGCTGCGAATATGAGCACAAACCTCATTAGCATCCTCAGCAGTGGAAGACTTTCCGGTTCCGATTGCCCAAATTGGTTCATAGGCGATAACCGTTAGTTTCGCTTGCTCATCAGTTAAGCCAGCTAATGCCTTTTTCACTTGATTCTCAACAAGCTCGTTCGTCTGTCCGCTTTCACGTTGCTCTAGTGTTTCTCCACAGCAAACAATCGGAATGAGGTTGTGTTTAAAAGCCGCAAGCGTTTTTTTATTCACCGCTTCATCGGTTTCATTAAACATTTCACGACGCTCAGAATGTCCGAGGATCACGTATTTTACACCTAGATCGGCTAAAGCAACTGGGCTTACTTCCCCTGTAAATGCTCCGTTTTCCTCAAAATGCATATTTTGTGCCCCGATCTCAACGTCAGAGGTTTTCGCTAATTCCACTAGGCTTTCAAGAAATAAAGCTGGTGAACAGACAACAGATTCCACTTGCTCCTTCGAAGGGACAGCATTTTTTACCTCTTCCAAAAAACTCTTTGCTTCAGAAAGTGTTTTATGCATTTTCCAGTTACCTGCAATAATAGGTTTACGCAAAAAAATCATCCTTTCATGTCTAAAAGGTACCTGGTACCAATCTTATTTGTCGTTAAGAGCGACGACGCCCGGAAGTGCTTTTCCTTCCATAAACTCTAGGGAAGCACCACCACCCGTAGAAATATGGCTCATGCGGTCAGCAAGGTGGAATTTTTCAACTGCTGCAGCGGAATCTCCACCACCAATGACGGAATATGTATCATTTGCTTCCGCTAACGCTTCTGCCACGGCACGTGTGCCGCCAGCAAATTTATTCATTTCAAATACGCCCATTGGTCCATTCCAAATCACAAGCTTGGAATCTTGAATAACCTGGCTGTAAATCTCGGCTGTCTTGGGCCCAATATCTAAAGCCTGCCAATCAGCTGGAATTTCTTCAATTGGAACGACCTTTGTATTAGCGTCCTCAGAAAATTCATCGGCAATGACAGCATCGACTGGCATATAGAATTTCACGCCTTTTTCTTCCGCTTTTTTCATGAATTCCTTCGCTAAATCAATCTTATCTTCTTCTAGAAGCGATTGCCCAATTTCATGACCCTGTGCTTTCACAAATGTATAGGCAAGGCCTCCACCAATAATAAGATTGTCCACTTTTTCTAAAAGGTTGTCGATGACCCCGATTTTGTCCTTGACCTTCGCCCCACCGATAATGGCTGTAAAAGGACGCTCTGGATTGGAAAGAGCTTTGCCAAGAACATCGAGTTCCTTTTCCATTAGTAAACCCGAAACAGCTGGAAGATGGTGAGCGATTCCTTCGGTTGAAGCATGCGCACGGTGAGCCGCACCAAACGCATCATTAACATAGAGATCAGCAAGCTCCGCAAAAGCCTTTGCTAGCTCTGGATCGTTTTTCTCTTCTCCCGGATAGAAGCGGACATTTTCAAGAAGTAGCACGTCACCCTCATTCAACTTGGCAACCTCTGCCTTCACAGCTTCCCCATAGGCTTCATCAACCTTTTTTACATCCTTCCCAAGCAGCTCAGAAAGTCTCTTCGCTACAGGAGTTAGACGCATTTCCTCCACAACCTGTCCTTTCGGGCGGCCTAAATGGCTAGCGAGAAGAACCTTTGCTCCATGATCAACTAAATATTGAATGGTTGGAATTGCCGCACGAATCCTTGTTTCGTCTGTGATTTGTCCATCCTTCATCGGAACGTTGAAATCCACTCTGCAAAACACAACTTTTCCCTTTAATTCAACATCTTTCACACTCTTCTTGTTCATACCATTACCTCCTAAAATAGGCCTACCTGAAAAAAGGAGGGGGAATCTTCCCCACTCCCCTTTTTTCATTATCATGAATACCTTTTAGCATTACGCATATAGTGGTAAATTTATGCATGGAATACAAATTTCCCCTTACCATTATAGTCGTATGGAAGCCAATATCCAACTAAAATTTTAGAGACCCTTTTGGGCGATGAAGTCAACTAAGTCAACCACGCGATGTGAGTAGCCACTTTCGTTGTCATACCAAGAAATCACTTTTACTAGATTTCCTTCCATAACCATTGTGGATAGGGCATCAATAGTTGAAGAATTTGGATTTCCGTTATAGTCGCGAGATACGAGTGGAAGCTCGCTGTATCCAAGAATTCCTTTCAATTCACCTTCAGAAGCAGCCTTCAAAGCAGAGTTGATTTCTTCAACGGTAACCTCTTTGTTTAATTCTGCTACAAGGTCAACGAGTGATACGTTTGGTGTTGGTACGCGGATCGCACCACCGTTTAATTTACCTTTTAGTTCAGGCAATACAAGAGCAACGGCTTTTGCTGCACCAGTTGTTGTTGGAATCATGCTTTCTGCAGCGGCACGTGCACGACGATAATCCTTATGTGGTAAATCAAGAATTTGCTGATCATTCGTATAAGAGTGAACAGTAGTCATCATTCCACGCTTAATGCCGAACTTGTCATTTAAAACCTTTGCAAATGGTGCAAGACAGTTTGTCGTACAAGATGCATTTGAAATCACATGGTGGTTCGCTGGATCGTATTTGTCATTGTTAACACCCATTACGATTGTAATATCTTCATCAGAAGCTGGAGCGGAGATGACCACTTTTTTGGCACCCGCTTCTAAGTGCTTCGCTGCATCGGCACGCTTTGTGAAGCGACCTGTTGATTCCACCACTACCTCAACACCAAGGTCTCCCCAGCCAAGCTGTGCTGGATCACGTTCAGCGATAACCTTTACCTTTTTACCGCCAACAACGATTGAATCGCCTTCAACTGTTACATCTTCATCAAGAATTCCATGTACGGAATCATATTTTAAAAGATGTGCAAGCATGTTCGCATCAGTTAAATCGTTAACTGCTACAACCTCGATATTTGGGTTTTTTAATGCTGCACGAAATACAATACGTCCAATTCTTCCAAAACCATTAATTCCAACTTTTACTGCCATCTTTATTTCCTCCTTGTATATATGGATTGGCTTGTTTACAGCCTTTTAGTAAACTTCTGAGTTGAAATTTACATATCTACAATAATTGCTTTGCCGCTCCTTCATCGGTGATTAAGACCGTATTCGTCTTGGCTTGTTTCATATAAGAACGGATAGCCATTGCCTTTGATGCACCTCCAGCTACAGCGATGACATGCTCCACATTCGCTAAATCATCCAGCTGCAACCCTATTGTTTGCACTTTATGGACGATTAACCCATCTTCATTAAAATAGTAGCCGAATGCTTCACTGACCGCATGCTTTTCACGCAGCTTTGCTACATCCTCGGAACTTGTCTTGCGGCGTTCAGCCATCTTAAGTGCATCCCCAATTCCATGCAGAACAATGTTCGCGGATTTGATCATGGTCAGCACCTCATGAATAGCGGGTTCCTTACTAATTGTTTGATACATCTCACTACTTACCTGATCTGGTACATAGAGAACTCGATGCTTGGAATGAGTTTTTTCTGCCATTTTGGCGCAAATCGTATTCGCTTGATTTTGGACATCTTCACCGATACCACCTCTTGCAGGTACAAAGAGAATATTCTTGCTTAATTCTGGGGTCAGCATTTCTGCCACAGCAGCCATCGTTGTACCGCCAGTAACAGCAATAATATTTTCTCCTTCAAGTACATCTTTCATACAACCTGCACAGGCTCTTCCTAATTCACTCTTCACCCACGGTGATTCATCACTATTTCCTGAAACAATAATGACTTTTTCTAAACCGAGCTTTTTTCGGACTTCGGTCTCCAATGAGTTCAAGCCTGAGATCTCTCGAATTATTTCTCTCAGACCCTCCAATACATTACGACCATCGGCAGTTAAGCTCATCCCAACACTAGCAACCTGAATGAGTTTTTGCTCTTTTAGCAAAGATACCTCACCCCGCAG
>DLCS01000269.1:0-484 GCA_002480735.1 Bacillaceae bacterium UBA7792
GCGGTGCAAGGGTTTCTGCGACTATTTTCTTGGCTACAGGACCTTCATATTCCCCGCTCTCTACGAGTGGAACAAATTTCGGACAAGCAAGTCCTGTGACAGAAACGGAACGATTAATGGATTTTAAAGCAGTCACATAGGCTTTGCTCTTAATCGTTCCCTCCGTTCCAATGACACCAATATTGTAGTTTTTGCTTACCTTGAGTGCCGTAATCGCACCAGGAAAGATGACACCAATGACAGGGATGTCTAACTGATTTCTTATTTCCTCCAATGCTACGGCAGTCGCAGTATTACACGCAATAACAAGCATTTTAATATTCTTTTCTAATAAAAAATTGGTTAACTCCCAGGTGAATTTTTTAACCTCGTCACCTGACCGTGGCCCATAAGGACATCTAGCCGTGTCCCCCAAATAGTAAATTTGCTCTTTAGGGAGCTGACGCATAATTTCCTTTGCTACGGTTAATCCTCCAACTCCCGA
>DLCS01000269.1:695-3945 GCA_002480735.1 Bacillaceae bacterium UBA7792
TCCTCCAACTCCCGAATCTATAATTCCGATTGGTTTGTCCAAACATCTCGCCTCATTCTCGCATATCTTGATGTAGTCTCATTAAGTTATCCTTTAGCAGAATGACCTCGTCCTCTGAAAAATTTCTTAATACTTCCTTTAAATAAACCTGACGTTTCTTAATCACCTCATCAATGATTCTTTCCCCTTCAGCCAAAAGATGAATGCGCACAACCCGTCTGTCATTCGGATCTTTCACGCGCTTGACAAGGGCGTTTTTTTCCATTCGATCGACCAGATCAGTTGTCGTACTAAAGGCTAAATACATTTTATTCGATAATTCGCCGATTGTCATATCTCCTTCTTCAAAAAGCCACTGTAAAGCGACAAACTGGGGAGGGGTTATCGTATAATTGCTAAGGATTTCTCTTCCTTTTTGCTTGATAATTCCAGCTATGTACCTTAAATCCTTCTCGATATCGGCTACGATATCGAGATCCTTTTCAACCAATGCCTTTTCTTGATCCATCTTCCACAACTCCTAATATGAAATGCAACCATCACGCACAGTAAATTCTCTATTTCTACTATTTTCGCCTTTTTTCAGGATAATTTCAAGGAGAAATACGGACTTGTTAACTATTGGTGTCGAAAAGTAAGTATCCGCCTGTAGAACAAGCGGTTTTAATTTCGCCTATAAGGGCACTTTACTAACAAGGCCCCTAAATGGGCCCTGGAATTGACCGCCAACCGTTTACCTCTCCTATTTGTCTATAAATGATCTACATATTCTCGTTTCGTCATGTTGTCTCGCGAATGTACTTTGCAACCGCCTCTTCATTCTAACCTACCGTGCTTACAGATCACATCCATATGTTGGTCAAGATGCCACCAAAATGTATTTCTCAAAAAAATTTGACAATAAATTCAAGGCGTACTGGAGATTACTTTCTTAAACGGTTAGGTTATAATAATTTTCAATAAATAAAAGGATTTTTTAACAATGATATCTAAAATTATTTACTAGATATAGTGATGGAATTGGGAGAGGAAGGGTGGATGATGAAAGCTACTTCTGAAATTATTTCGCTGCTAAATGAGTTAGACAACAATAGAATTGCTGACGATTTAGAAGGACAGGACATTGACTTTAAGGAGTGGATTCAACGAAGTTTCGATGACAACATAAAGCTAATGATTAAAATGGCGGTGTGCATGGCTAACGGCGGCGGTGGGAGTGTTATTTTCGGCGTTGCAGATAAGAAAAACGGAAGGAACAATGCAATTAAAGGAGTCCCTGCCAACTTGGATTTATACGCCATTTCCAAGCGAATATACGAAAAAACGGACCCTCATCTTACACCACATTTTGATTACATCGATGTGCCATATGGAACGGGAAAGCTGCTAATCATGCATGTATTCCCTGGCATGCCGCCATATACAACAACCGACGGAGCAGCAACCATCCGCCAGGGAAAAGATTGTATTCCTTTCACAGGAACGCTACGGAGGCAAATGGTTTCAACTACTTCAGAGCAAGATTTTACTGCGGAAGTTATATACGAAGACTGGAAAAAGCTCTTTTCTCCTTCAGCAATGGAAAAAATCCGCGAGATTTTAGTTGAACAGCGGGCCCCCGAACTGCTTCAGCAAATGAATGATGAAGACCTACTTGTATCTGTTGGTGCGTTAAAAAATGATTATCTAACAAAAGGAGCTTTATTACTTGTTGGTAAAACTGATGCGATTACTAGGCTGATTCCTCAATACAGTTGGGGATATAGGAAAATGGTTAGCGATACAGATTATATTATTAAAGAAGATGGCAATCAAGCTATCCCTATTGCTCTCTATGAATTAGAAAGATATATTGCGTCAGATAATCCGTTAGTGACGATTCAGTCCGGTTTAATTCATCCAGAATTCCATACATATCCAGTATTAGCATTGCGAGAAGCTTTGCTAAATGCATTTGGACACCGGGATTATCGTATGCTTGGCTCAGTTATGTTAAAACAGTACAGAGATAAGTTAATCATAACAAATCCGGGAGAATTTATTGGCGGAATAACGCCGCAAAATATATTGCACCATCCTTCTGTTACAAGAAATAGCCATTTAATGGACCTGCTTGATAAATTAAAGTTCGTGAACCGTTCCAATTTAGGTGTACCGCGTATTTATCGTTCTTTACTTATTGAGGGAAAGGAACCACCGGTCTATCGCGAGGTCGGAAATCATATTGAGCTAACCTTTATTGCATCCCCGTTAAATGACGGATTCAAAAATTTTGTAAATGCGATGACAAATAGAGGGTTCCATTTGGATACAGACCACCTTCTTATTTTGCAATATTTATTGCGTCATGGTGAAATTGATACCGCAACGGCTGCTGAAGCTATCCAACGAAACCAGGAACAAGCAAGAGAGGTTCTAAGTAAGTTATCCATTGAAATGAAGCTTATTGAGGCAATTGGACGCGGAAGAGGGCGTTACTATACATTATCAAAAGAAGCTTCTGCACAATTAAAAGGAGATATGGCATACGAACGGCAAGCCACATTAGATGACGAAGCTATAAAGATAAGAATATTATCCATATTAAAAGACCGGCCGCTCCGCAATAAAGAAATTCGTACAATGACAGGATTAGACCAAAAACAAGTTCAGCGATTAATGAAATCCCTTTATGACGAGGGGGTAAGGGTTGTTGGGAGAGGACCTGGCGCAAATTACGTTTTAGATAAAGAATAAGGACAAAAATAAGGACAGAATAAGGACAATAATTTGCGTTTAATATCCGACAATTTACCTTTTTAAACTTAATCAGAATAAAAATAAGGACAGAATGAGGACATTAGCTATAATCCTAATTGCGAAATATTAATAACAGATGAGCCTAGTTTATTTTCCCCTTGAACTGGCTCTTCTTTGTTATTAGTAATTTTAAGTGAAACATGTATAGCTCCATTAGCTTTTGCATCTATACCAAATGTTAGTGTGCTGGGAGATAAAAATAAAAGCTTGAGGAAGGAATCTCCTCAAGCTTTTAGCTATAACCGAAACATCTTTCATCAACAATACGAAAGTTATTATCAGAATGGGCTTCAATAGCTTCAAATACAATCCATTTGTCTGGATAAACCTTACGAACTTCTTCCTATAACATAAAAACTTTTAATAAATACTACAAAAACTCACAATTTGCTTCGTTCTTATTAAAGAAAATGAGTAAACCGGCTTCCAATGTGGATAGCCGGTTTTCACT
>DLCS01000269.1:4032-6203 GCA_002480735.1 Bacillaceae bacterium UBA7792
TTTAAAGTTCTAGCTCTCCCATCCGAAGGAGCTCTACAACTGCTTGTGAACGCCCCTTAACACCGAGTTTTTGCATGGCATTCGAAATATGATTCCGAACCGTTTTTTCGCTGATAAACAGTTCACTAGCGATCTCTTTCGTTGTTTTGTCTTGTACTAATAGCTCAAATACTTCTCTTTCACGTTTGGTGAGTAATGGCTTGTGAGTATATTCATTCTCCTTCAAGTATTGTAACCCTCCTTGCCTTCGCCAGCTATGAACAGCGGGGTGGGTATATATTTAGTCACCATATCATATGTGAAGGAAATGATTGTAGTGACTACAAACCCGACAAGGAGTTTAAAGTTTTTGAAAAAATGTGCTTGTGCGGAGTTAGACGAGAATCTTTTCCTTCACCCCAAGCGCTCTCTTCATTTCTGGCGTCCATGGTACTCCTCTACCTGTTGTTTTAGAGATTTGGACAATGGTTCCTCTACCAACGAAGCATATATCATCATCCCCTCTTACGGCCATGTAATGGACATCGACTGAGGAGTTTCCAACACTGTTAGCTTTGACAAAAATTTTGAGCTGCTCATCGAAAAAAACTTGTTTAAGAAAATCACATTGCAGGTCAGCAACAACGATAATTGATTCACTACTTTCCGATAACCAATCTGCCATAAGCCCCTTGCTCTTAAAAAATTCAATTCTTGCCTCTTCGAAGTAAGTAAAGGGTACAGTGTTGTTCAAATGTCCAAACAGGTCGGTTTCGGAAAAACGAACTTTTATAGGATAATAAAATTCAAAACCTGCTCTCCATGTGGATAAATCCTCAATATAGTTAATTCTATTCATCTAAATCCTCCTCCGTTAAAATGAATGATTATTCATTCATCTATTATAAGATATTTAGGAATAATTTCAAATCCAAAAATAAAAAGGCTCTCTACTAATTTTTGCCCATTAAAAAAGGATGTCCCGAAAAAGTTCGGAGACACCCTCTCTATTTTTATACTTGATCACTGCCAAAGAAATTTTTGAACGACTGAATGGCTGTATCTCTATTAAGCGCTGCAATCGAAGTTGTAAGCGGAATTCCCTTTGGACAGGACTGTACGCAGTTTTGCGAGTTTCCACAGTTAGCAAGACCGCCATCCCCCATAATTTCCTCTAAGCGCTCTGCCTTGTTCATCGCACCCGTTGGGTGAGCGTTAAAGAGACGCACCTGTGAAAGCGGTGCAGGACCGATAAAGTTTGATTTGCTGTTCACATTTGGGCAAGCCTCTAGGCACACACCACAGGTCATGCATTTGGATAACTCATAGGCCCATTGACGTTTCGTTTCTGGCATCCGCGGACCCGGTCCCAAATCATAGGTTCCATCAATTGGAATCCATGCCTTTACCTTTTTCAAGGAATCAAACATACGACTTCTGTCAACCTGTAGGTCACGAACAACAGGGAATGTGCGCATTGGCTCTAAGCGAATTGGTTGCTCAAGCTGATCAACAATGGCTGAGCAGGATTGACGTGGTTTTCCATTAATGATCATCGAACAAGCACCACAAACCTCTTCCAAGCAGTTCATATCCCAAGTGATAGGAGAAGTTGTTTTACCTTGCTTGTTCACAGGATTACGACGAATCTCCATCAATGCGGAAATTACATTCATATTGGGACGATATGGGATTTCGAATTCCTCCTGAAATGGCTCAGAGTCCGGAGATTCCTGTCTCGTAATGATAAAATGAACAGTCTTAGTCTCTGACATTGCTTAGTTCTCCTCCTTTTTCTTAGAATAATCACGCTTACGTGGTGCGATCAAGGAAGTATCAACTTCTTCATAATGGAACTGTGGTGCCGATTTTGCATCGACGAACTTAGCCATTGTTGTCTTTAGGAATTCCTCGTCATTTCTTTCAGGGAATTCTGGCTTATAGTGAGCCCCACGGCTTTCATTACGATTGTAAGCCCCGATGGTGATGACACGTGCAAGCTGAAGCATGTTTTGCAGCTGACGAGTGAAGGCCGCTCCTTGGTTGCTCCATTTAGCTGTGTCATTGATATTGATATTTTCATAGCGCTCTAGGAGCTCTTGTAATTTTTCGTCTGTTTTCAATAATTTATCATTGTAGCGAACAACCGTCACATTATCGGTCATCCATTCCCCAAGCTCTTTATGAAGAAC
>DLCS01000240.1:0-719 GCA_002480735.1 Bacillaceae bacterium UBA7792
AGAAGTTCTTCTAAAAGGTACAGCCATTATTCCCACCTCCTTAAAGAGTATAAAGAAAGGCGTGAAGTCTAGATACTAGCTCTCCACCGTCTTAATGCTTCTCCCAGTTTTATGAATTGGGGGAAGGATCATTCTGATCAAGTAATTTAGCAAGTCCTGCCAAACGCGGATCAATTTTTACAGTTTTTTCCTGCTCATGAATAACCTCCCAATCTTGTCCAGATTGTGGAGCACCTTCTTCACTCGATCCATCGTCGCAGAAAACTTGAATAGGTACTTCAAGCAAAAGGATTTCCTGTAAGACCGGCTTCAGGTCAATTACTTCTCCTTTTACCTGATGGACCTCCTCCTCATCAGCTTCATAATCAAAGCCTCTTAAGAGAAAGGTTTCAGTTGTTTCTACATCAATTGGATAATTCACATCTACCAAAGTTCGAGAACAAGGAAGGATAAGTGAACCCTTGATCCGAAGATGAAATGTCACCTTTTTTGAGTCGATATCAGCCCGACCTGTTATATGGATAGGAGATACTTCTCGTATCGTCTGGTCGATCTCCTTTATCTCGTCAAGATTAACCATTTCATCAATGAGAAAATCCTTGTTTCGATTTTTTTGTAACTGACTTAACGTCCATTTCATACGAATCACCCCAAGGCAACAAAGGTTATTATAGCTTTACTATAAATATTTGTCAATATTTTTTCTTTACACTATAATG
>DLCS01000240.1:1025-1452 GCA_002480735.1 Bacillaceae bacterium UBA7792
TATAACCCTTTTCATAACGGACATGCATTTCATTTAGAAAAGACGAAAGCGATTACAAAGGCTGAGATTGTGATCGCGGTCATGAGCGGACAGTTTCTACAAAGGGGGGAGCCAGCCTTACTTCCAAAATGGATGCGAGCGAAGATGGCTCTGCTTGCTGGGGTCGACATTGTAGTCGAGCTGCCCTATCAGTTTGCCACACAAAAGGCTGATACCTTTGCCTTTGGCGCCGTATCGTTGCTTGGAGCGATGGGTTGCGAGAGTATTTGCTTTGGAAGTGAGTCTGGAGAAATTGAACCCTTTCTCACAACCCTTCAGTTCCTTGAGGAGAACAAGGAGGATTACGACAACCAGATAAGGGACTATCTTGATCAGGGATTCAATTACCCAAGCGCATTATCACATGCCTTCCTAAGTTTACATCCTA
>DLCS01000240.1:1684-1968 GCA_002480735.1 Bacillaceae bacterium UBA7792
ACGATACAGTCGTTGACCTTTCAAAACCGAACAACATTCTAGGATTTCAATATGTTAAGGCGATGAAAGAATTAAAGCTATCTATGACTGCACACACCGTTGCCAGAACAAGTGCTGACTACCACGATCAGGACTTCTCCTCTGACACCATTGCCAGTGCGACCAGTATTCGGAGAGCCCTATTCTCAGAAGATGGAACGCTTGAGAAGGTCCTGCCATATATCCCGGAGACAACCGCTCTCGTTCTCCAGGATTACTTGCAACATTTTCAGCATTTTCAACAA
>DLCS01000240.1:2137-8295 GCA_002480735.1 Bacillaceae bacterium UBA7792
CGGCTTATACAAGCAACCGCTGGGGAGCTTAGTAACATCTATCAGGTCGAGGAGGGTTTGGAAAATCGGGTGATGAGGGCCGCACTTGAAGCCAGTTCTTTTCAGGAATTTATGACGAAGATTAAGACAAAACGATACACTTGGACCAGGCTTCAGAGAATGTGCGTCCATATCCTCACAAATACAACCAAAGAAGAAATGGAAGCAAGAATGGACAAAGCCTCCTATATTCGTCTACTCGGTATGAATGAAAAAGGGAGGACCTACTTGAATAATTGGAAGAAAAATGCTTCCCTTCCCCTTGTCTCAAAATTATCAGCCTTGGATTTTGACGATGTCGCCCTTGATGTTCGCGCATCGCGCATCTATTCTTTAGGTGCAACGGAACAGATGGCACAAAACCTATTGGAGCTTGAATACAAACAGCCACCGATTTATATTAAGGAACAAAAAGAAATAGAAGCTCTCAAATAGAGCTTCCTATTTCTTTTCCTTCAAGCCATCTAAATAGCTGATGGCGTCATCAAATTGATCAATTGGCACGATTTTCATTTTCGTTCCGATATCTTTAGCCGTCTTTACTGCTGCACGATAGTTCGAGTCCTTCGCTCCCTTTTCATTTGGGGCAAAGAAAATCTCCGCCCCTGCTTTATCAGCAGCAACAATTTTTTGTTCAATTCCACCAATTCTTCCTACTGTCCCATCCGGAGAAATCGTCCCTGTACCAGCGATTTCATAGCCTTTCGTTAAGTCTCCCTTTGTCAGCTGATTGTATATTTCCAGAGAGAACATAAAGCCTGCAGACGGCCCACCTATATCTTCTGTATTGATTTCAACCTTTGGCTCTACATGGAGCTCCTTATCGTCGACCAGTCCTATTCCAACTCCAACACGAGTTGGTTCCTTTGGAAAAGGCTGAACCTCAACCGTGACTTCTCCTTCTTTCCCTCTCCGGATATAGGTTAACTTAATTTTATCCCCAACTGATTTTCCACCCACATATTCGATGAATTTCTCTGAAGAAGGGAACTCATGTCCATCTACCTTAAAAATTCGGTCACCTGGCCTTAGCTTGCCCGCAGCCGGCATATCCTCCTCAATACTTAATACATACACTCCCTTATAGTCATATCGAGTGGGAAGCCCAGCCTTCTTATAAGCAACCTCAATCGCAGCTTGCTTAGAATTTGCCATCATATGCAGCTGTCTTACATTATATTCTTCTTCCGTTTCCTCTTCGCTGCGGATCGCCTCAAGAGGATAGATTTCTTGATATTTGCTAACATGGGCCATTAAATACGAATAAATATTTGCTTTCCCCATGCGAATGGTTGTTAGCATAAAGCTACCTTCTTCATCTTCATATCCATTTTCCACTTCAATGATAGGTTCTAGCTCCTTCGCCATTCCTGGTTTGGACACGTAATAGGGTAAAGAGTAAAAAGAAACGAAGAAAAGAAATAGGACCAAGAGGATTAAAATTAAGCGAAAATAGAACCTTTTTTTCATCTAATGCTGCTCCTTCCACTGCTCGATTAAGCCATGTATCTTTTGAATATGCTTTTTTGTTTCTTCTTCTCCAATCGCAATAATCTCGTCTATATTGGTAAAAGCTCTTGAGTTATACATTTCCACTGGTGGCCTAATCATGATATCCGAGGCGATTTCTCTATTTGCAACAGCTTCCATTTGGAGAATATCAATGCTTTGCATGATCACATCAAAAATCGAAGTGATTTCTGTATTTTGCTTCACATGAGAAACATCGACGGCAATAATAATATCTGCACCCATCTCTTCAACAACCGAGACAGGAACCCGATCAACCACTCCACCATCAACTAATAGCTTGTCGTTTAATTTCTCAGGTACAAATATGCCTGGAATAGAAATGCTGGCTCTAACAGCATCGGCAATCGGACCTTCTTTAAAAATAACCTTGTCTCCTGTCATTAAGTCGGTCGCAACCACATGAACCGGGATATCTAATTCTTGCAAATTCCTCCCGAATGTAAAGATACGAATGAGCTCCTTAACCCGATTTCCTGCAATAAAGCCCATTTTAGGTAGGGTGAAATCCAAGTAGTACTTTCTCCTAAATACCTTTGATAAAGTATACAGTCTTTCAATGTCTAACCCCGCCCCATAGAAACAACCAACCATAGCCCCCATGCTGCTCCCGGCTATCATATCAATCGGAATCTTTTCATCAAGTAATGTTTTGATAACCCCCACATGAGCAAACCCTCTTGCCCCTCCGGAACCAAGAGCCAATCCAATCTTAGGACGATGCAAAACAACAGCACCACCTTTTTCTTCAGTTTCACTATTCTTTTTCCTTCACTGGGAGCTTCACTACCTACCGTATATTCAATCTTATGGTCTAATTTTATTTTCTATGAGTATATTGATTTATATGAGGACAAGACCGTGAAGGCATTTTTTTCTAATATATCTTAGCACTTTTTCCGTCATTATGCACTTTCAGTAAATCTCTGAGGGAGGATTTATGCGTGGTAAAATCTAGACTAAAAACAATCATTCTTGCTACATCCGTGACCATTCTGGCCATCTCCTTAATTTCGTTCCCGCAGGAATCTGTCAATGCCTCCATTAGAGGATTAGATATGTGGTGGAAAATTGTTTTTCCTTCCCTTTTACCTTTCTTTATCGTTTCAGAAATGCTGATTGGCTTCGGTGTTGTTAAATTTGTCGGAGTCATTTTAGAGCCATTAATGCGGCCCCTTTTTCGAGTACCAGGAGTTGGGGGTTTTGTTTGGGCGATGGGAATGGCCTCTGGTTATCCCGCTGGTGCCAAGCTCACGGCACGTTTAAGACAAGAGGAGCAGCTTTCAAAGGTGGAGGCTGAAAGGCTCGTTTCCTTCACGAATTGCTCCAATCCTTTATTCATTTTTGGAGCGGTATCGGTCGGATTCTTTTACAATGCGAAGCTCGGAATTATACTTGCTGCTGCCCATTACCTCGGGAACTTCACGGTTGGGATTATCATGAGGTTTCATGGAAAAAATAACTCTCCTTCAACTAACCAAAACGTAAAATTCTCGATAAAGAACGCTTTAAGAGAATTACATAGAACAAGAATTAGAGAAAATCGTCCAATCGGCAAACTATTAGGGGATGCTGTCATGTCCTCGATTCAAACCCTGCTCATGATCGGCGGTTTCATTATCCTATTTTCTGTCCTAAATCAATTGCTCTTTCATTTGGGAATCATTCAACTCATTGGGGATGGCGTTGGCGTAATCCTAACGATTTTTCACTTATCAGAATCCTTTAGCATCCCCTTTGTTTCAGGACTATTCGAAATTACATTAGGCAGTCAATTAACAAGTCAGGTTGAGGATACAACCTTAATGCAGCAAGCGATTATTACAAGCATGATCTTAGCCTTTAGTGGTTTTAGCGTTCAAGCACAAGTTGCAAGTATATTAGCGGAAACAGATATTAGCTTTAGACCATTTTTCATCGCAAGAATTTTTCATGTATTCTTGGCCGGCTTCTACACTCTTCTTTTATGGAAGCCTATTTATGAAGGCTTCATTCAATCTGGTGATGACCACTCAAAAACAATTCCAGTAGCTTTCTTTGAGGAAAGCTCTTGGATCAACCAATCGATACAAATTCTAAAGGATACGGGTCCAATCATTACCCTCTTGTCATTAATGGTTTATATCATTGTATTTGCGAAGCGAACGTACAAAAACGAGCACTAATATTTAAGTGCTCGTTTATCTTCATTTGGGATATTATCAGTTATTTATTGGAAAATTTACTTCTAAGCGCCTCTTCAACCACAGATGGAACCAGTTCAGAAATTTTCCCATGATACTGGGCAACCTCTTTAACCATACTTGAGCTTAGGAAAGAGTATTGATTGTTGGTCATGATATAAAACGTCTCAATTTTGTTATTCAAGAATCGGTTCATCGATGTAAGCTGCATTTCATACTCGAAGTCAGATACAGCCCTAAGCCCACGAATAATCGCATTAGCACCTATTTCTTGCGCATAGTCTACCAATAATCCATGAAAGGAATCAACCCGTACATTTGGGATATTCTTTGTGACTTCCCTGATGAGCTCCACCCTCTCCTCAACCGTAAAAAGTGGCTTTTTAGAGGAGTTATTAAGGATGGATACATACACCTCATCAAATACTTTTGCTCCCCTTGTAATGATATCTAGATGACCGTTTGTGATCGGATCGAAGCTGCCTGGACATACCGCAATACTTGACATCATCTTCCCCCTTTAAAATATGTCTTTATCCTTGCATCAAAGTCTCCTTAGCTTGACCAAGAATAAATAGAAATGGTGATAATACCGTATGTTTCTTCCTTTATTTGCGTAAGATGACCGACTGTTTTCGGCATTTCTACCTCGGAGCTATGTTCACAAACAATGACCCCTTCGTTATTCAATAGCGTATTTGTATCAATGATCTCTAATATCTCTTGGAGCTGCTGTTTAGCGTATGGCGGATCTAGAAATATGTAATCAAAGCTGATCTCTCTTTTTCTGATGGCTTTTAAAGCACGTTTAAAGTCATTACGATAGACCTCAGCCCTAGACTCAAGATCACAGGTCTTAAGATTATCGTAGATGGTATGTATTGCTTTTCCATCACGGTCAACAAATATCGCCTTCTCGGCTCCTCTACTTAATGCCTCTATTCCAAGACCACCACTTCCTGCAAATAGGTCAAGGCATATACCGCCATTAAAATAGGGCCCAATGATGTTAAAGATGGCTTCCTTCACTTTATCTGTTGTTGGTCTTGTCGAATTTCCTGGTACGGCCTTCAGGGCTTTCCCTTTATAACGACCAGAAACTACTCTCATCGATGATCACCCGCTTCCTTACCATCCTAACATAACCGAAAGAAAGTGCCAATGACAAGCATTTCGCGAGAAAATTATATTAAAAATGTATAACCACTTTTTTTATGGAAATAATGAAGGTAACAACATCTATTCGAGGATGTTGTTGCCAACCGCGGAGAAGACTTACGTTTCCCCATAAGTTCTTCCTCCGGTTTCTCCTCTCCCTTTGCCTTCTTTCCTTAAAAAAGGAGATGGAAGGACCCTGCAGTGATCTGCAGGGTTTTCTTTTTTATAGGCTGTGTTAATGTTCAGTGTTGATATTAGCCGTATGTGCATGGTGTGAACGGGTTTTGCTCGGCACGAGCAACGTAGTGAACCCATGCACATATGGCGGTATCAAGAGCAACATTTATATTTAACAGCGCCTTTTTATAAAAAAACCCGTAGGTAGTCCCACGGGCCAGTTAATAATCGAGTGTGAGCTTTATCTCATCCTCCGATTCTTGTATATGGATCTTAAAAATCTTTTTCAGCCAATTGCTCTCTAAGTATACTTTTCCATTGATCAAATGTAAGGGATTCTCGAGCAAGCCATAGTCCTCTTCATTATAAATAAAGATGTTTTGATTCACAAAAAAGCGGTATGTATTATTCCCCTTATTCAAAAGGATCGTCTCATTATCCGCCAATGCTTTCACCTCAAAGCCTAATGCCTCAAGGGTTTCGATAAAAGGATAATACTTTTTGCCTTTAACTAACAATAACTCAAGATCCTTTTGTGGCTTATCCTGAATGAAGATCTTTCTTCTATCCGTATAATAAAGTGGAATGAGTCTCGTTTCTTCATTCTTATTTAAAGTGAAATATTGAGTCGATTTGCCCGCAATGGAACCTAGAAGTTCATCCAAGCTTTCAGGTGTTAGTGTAGCTTCCTTTAAAACTAAATCCATAAATAATGAAAGCTCTTCTTCCGTATGCTTTTCTCTCAAATCCGCCAAAAATTCTACTCCTTTAGGAACCTTGCTCTCCTGCCCAGTCAATAACGATGTTAGAACATCCATTAACCATCGTTCTTCTAACGGCAAATTCTTCGCTTTCTCCAGAAAATAATTATAAACGATTTTCCGCTCCAAAAGCTCCGTTTTAATTGTAGGCTTAGCAATCATCAGCGCGTTGCCATTCGTTTCGGCAAAGGACTCTGTAAGAATAATGGATAATCCTTTGAAATTGGCCAGTTTTTTTAGCGACCCAAAGGAAAGGCTTTTCTTATCAATGGGATTTACAGAATAAAACTGAATACCCTGTTCGCACTGG
>DLCS01000007.1:0-2470 GCA_002480735.1 Bacillaceae bacterium UBA7792
CATCAGGAAAATGAATATAAAATAAATCGATATAATCGGTTTGAAGTCTTCTTAACGATTCATCAACACTTTGAACCAAGAATTCTGGATCGTTCACATGAACAACTTTGCCATCGACAAACGTATAAGACGCTTTAGAAGCAATCACAAAATCATCACGCTTACCATGCTTCCTCATCACCTCTCCAATCAGTTCTTCAGATCGGCCAAGACCATAAAAATAAGCGGTATCAATAAAATTCATTCCATGATCAATTGCTGTATGAATTTGTTTTTTCGAAACCTCTTCATCAATATTTGCGTAAATATTATGGCCTCCAATCGCATTTGCCCCAAGACCGATGGGATGAACAAATAAATCTGTTCTACCTAGACGGGTTGTTGTCATTTCTGGTCCCCCTTCATTTCTTAATATTACTTTCTTGTAAAATTATACATCAAGAATAGAATGATAGAAAAATTCAAGTTAGGTATACCAATAAGGGAAATACAATTAATAATACGAATAGACTTTGGATTAAAGTTAAGATTATATCTTTCTTCCAGCTGTTCCTCACAGGGTAGCGATTCATAAGTCTTTGAAAAAAAAGAAAGACAATCCATAGATTTATTAAAGCAAATAAGAATGAACCAACACTACCATATAGATCTTGATACAATGCAACACCCCCCCTTAATGTTCACACTAGAATTAGAATTATTAATATTATGATACCATAAAAAGGAATTTAAGGAATGTAAATCCATTATAGCATATTTCTATACAACGAAACCTTTATCAAATGAAAACGTATTCTTAACTAGATTCATCCAGTGTTAATAGAATAGGAGTAAAAAGTCATGAACTACGAAAACGAATGGAACGATCTCATACAGCCTTATGTAGAGAAACGTCCCAACCTAGTGCTAACTGTTGGAATCATAAAGAATAACAAGAAAGAATTCTTTACCAAGACAAATAACGCAACGATGGATATCCATGATCCTGCAAATCTCATCTATGAAATCGGCTCTATAACAAAAGTATTTACATCAACCCTTTTAGCTAAAGCAATCTTGGAAAACCAAATTCACCTCGATGACCCAATCACAAAATTCATTCCATCATTGGTTAATAACAAATCACTGAACGAGAAACCTGTAACAATCCGTCATCTAACTACCCATACAGCAGGAATCCCCTCCATCCCTATGAAATATTACATCAAGGTACTATTTTCCAAGGGTAAGAGAACGAACCCATACAAGTTTTTGACATACGGGGAAATCTTGAAGTACTTAGAGGATTACAACTTTCAGAAGGCAAAAAGAGGATTTAGCTACTCTAATACTGGAACAGGAATTCTTGGATTTATATTGACACAGCTTTACGAAAGTGATTATGAAACAGTCATTCAACAGGAAATTTGCCAGCCCCTAAGTCTCATAAATACAAAGATTCAGTTGAACGAAGAACAGCAACAATATCTCGTGCAGGGACATAATCAAAAGCATAAGCCTGTGAACAACTGGGACTTCGCATCCTTAGAAGGAGCTGGCGCAATTCGCTCTACGGTATCCGATCTATTATCCTTCTTAGGGGCCCATATGAATGGAGTACCTCCCTATTTCTCTTTAACCCATGATATTTTATTTGAAGAGAAAGATATTGCTATTGGAATGAATTGGGTCATCGATAAAAAAAGGAATGTGATTTGGCATAATGGCGGAACAGGCGGTTACTCTAGCTTTTTGGGATTTAATAAGGAAAAACAAATAGGTGTTGTGATCCTCTCAAACTACCAGCCTAGCTTCTCAAAAAACGATTCAGTTGATCAAATCGGATTTGATTTTTTAGATAAATTGGCTGCGGACAATTAACTCCAGCTGAAAATGATTAAACACATAGTATAATTGTTCTTTCACTGATTGAGGTGCCAAGGTTAGTTGAAGATTGGGGTTTTCTGCGGCCATTAGCTTCTCTAAATCATTGACAAGACCTACCAATCGCATTAACTCTCCGTGACATTGCATCAAGCGGTCCTTCGATGGTTCCCATACTCCATCGATAAAGGCTTCCAGCTGACTTCTCAGTGTAGCAATCGGTGTCCTGAATTCATGAGCTAAATCACTGGAAAATTGTTTAACTCAGCAGCAGGCTTTTCGGCCTGTGTTTCATGCGTCGTATCCTCTTGTCACTCAAACGACAATCGGTAACCATCTACCCTTAAAAATTCATGTAAGTACCATTGTTTTCTCAAATTTTCCTCACATCTGTTTGTTAATCTAGGAGCTAGTAAAGGATGGTGAAAATGAGAAAACAAATAATCTTTTGGATATGGGGAATCTGTGCCTATTTCTCTCTTGGTTTTGTGCATAATGCACAGGCGAATACGTTGGATCTTCAAGACCATATCGATAGGGCCCAAGAAGGTGCAACCATTCAATTAAAACAGGGAGTTTATAAAGGTCCTATTACAATTACAAAGCC
>DLCS01000007.1:2584-7606 GCA_002480735.1 Bacillaceae bacterium UBA7792
TATTACAATTACAAAGCCGATTACCATTCGGGGAGAACCAGGGGTCGTAATTGATGGTGGGCAACGAGGGAATGTCATCACCATTTCCACCGACCATGTAACATTATCTGATTTAACGATCCTCCATAGTGGAAAAGGGAATGAAGTTAGCGGGATTTTCTTAAATAAAGCCAACCATGTTCATTTAGTAAATAACCATTTGGAAAATGTCCATTTTGGCATATATATCAAAAATGGAACAAATAATGAAGTCGTTGGAAACGTGATTAAGAGTTATGATGATCATTTTTCAGCGAGAGGCAACGGCATCCATATTTTTAAGGGGAAGGATAATCGTATCGCTAATAATGAAATCCGACAAGTTCAAGACGGAATCTATTTTGATTTTTCTACTGAGGTAGAGGTCACTCATAACGTCATCGTTGATTCCAGATATGGTATGCATTTCATGTATAGTAATCATATAACCGCAACCAATAATGTAATAAAAAGGAATATTACTGGCCTTATGGTTATGGATTCAAGCAATATAACCTTTTTGGATAATGCTATCTCTGAACAATTTCATTTTCGAGGCTTTGGCGTTTTGATTTATCAATCTAAGAATATTCTATTAAAGCAAAATGAAATCATTCGCAACAGTGTTGCTGTTTCCTTTGAAAAAGCAGAAAATACGGAGGTCTCTAGAAATATTATAGCAGCCAATCAGGTTGGGTTAGAATTTCGACGAGAAAACAAAAATAATCTGTTCTTTGAAAACAATTTTGTTGCGAATATTCTCTCCGCTAACGTCGGGAATACATCCTTAAGCCTTGATAACGGAGAAAAAGGGAATTACTGGGATGACTATAGGAGCTTTGATATTACGGGTGATTTGATCGGAGAAATTCCCTACAAGGCCGGCTCCATTTATGATCATTTACTTCAAAGACAGCCATTGTGGCAATTTTTCTTTGAAAGCCCTGCGATTCAAATATGGAGCAGGGCCGAAACCATGTTTCCTTCATTTGGTGTAGCAGAAGTATACGATAACAAACCATTTGTTGAACCTTTAGATTTAAAGAGGAACGGCGAAATTAAGGAGAATAATAGAAGCTTTTCACTCCTTTTGCTTTCCTTAACTCTAATTGGTTCAGCACTACTTATTATTTATAAGGGGAGAAAATATAGATGAACCGTTTTCGATGGCTAATTTTGTGCATTTTACTGCTTGCAGGTTGTAGTCAGGAGCAATCATTTGAACCTGATGAGATTAATCCAGAAATAGATGTTTGCGAGATTTGTAATATGGGAATTGTTCATGAAAATTATGCGACTCAGGTTATTGCGAAAAATGGGGATGTTTATAAATTTGATGATATTGGGTGTATGATGGAATTTTTGCAGGATGAACAGACAATCAAGGAAGAGGATGTAGCGAAAAAATATGTCCGTGACGTGAATACCGGAGAATGGATTGAATTAGAAAAAGCATTCCATAGCTATCATCCTGATCATTGGACACCGATGGCGAATGGTGTCGTTACCTTCAAAGACAAGCAATCTGCGCAAGAATACGAAAATAGAATTGGTGAGGTATATGATTATCAAGCACTTCTAGAGCATAACTGGAGTTCACAGCCATGAACGCCTATCATATTGGAAGACAGCAGCTGACCCTCATCCTAAGAAGCAAATGGCTGCTCGGATTTGGACTCCTCTTCATGTTTCTAGCATTTTTCGTCACCTACTTTTCACAAACAGGAAATACTGGCTTTGACGGTTTCAACCGCATGACTGCAAGTCTACTAAACTTGAATCTATTAATGATTCCGTTAATCTCACTATTAATGGGAAGTATGTTCTTAGCGGGTGAGAAAGAAGATAGCGGTTTGCAGCTTTTATTAACCTATCCCATATATGTAAAAAGTGTTCTAATAGGGAAATATGCAGGGTTGTTCGTTGCATTATCCGTGGTCCTAACAGGTGGATATGGAATCGCCCTGCTCTCTATGTATTTAATCAATAGTCATGTTTCACTTATTGTCATCCTTAAGTTTTATCTTCTTTCACTTTTGTTATCTGGTATGTTCGTAGCGCTATCGATCTTAATTGGAATTCTCTCAAAATCTAGAATTCAAGCACTTGGGCTCAGCTTAGTAGTCTGGGCGATTTTTACTCTTTTTTATGAATTTATGCTCATGGGCATCAGCTTATTCCTGCCTAAACAGTCGATTCTTTTAATGCTTTCTGTTGCTATTTTTTTAAACCCAGCGGAATTAATTTGGGTGTGGTCTATTCTATCATTGGATGGGGCTTCAGTTTTTGGGCCAGGCCTTTATGATCTAACTGTTTGGGCGAGCGGAGGATTGGGAACCCTCTTATTTATTGCATCATCCTGCCTTTGGATCGCTGTGCCGCTGATCATCACCGGGCATTCCATAAAAAGGGGAATCAAAAATGACGGATAAAGAATGGATACATTTCAAGCAATTCACAAAGCGCTTCAATGAACATAGTATGGTTGGAGAAATCGATTTGGCGTTAAGAAAAGGGGAAATATTTGCGTTGTGCGGAGGAAATGGCGCAGGAAAAAGCACCCTTATTAAAGCGATAACAGGAGTAATCCGGGCAACGAGTGGCGAAATTATGGTGGATGATGTCGTTATGAAGCCTCAAAGCCTGCCATATAAAGCTTTATTCTCGTATATGCCAGATCATATGATGTTTGCTCCTCAATTAACAGGGGAGGAAGTGTTGACTTTTTTTGCTCGTTTGAGAGGAATTCCGATTGAACGAGTAAAGGAAGTATTGCTTCTTGTTGGTCTTGACGATGTGCGTAATCGTCTCATCAAGCATTATTCCAAAGGAATGCAGCAACGTCTATCCTTCGCCCAAGCGCTCATGCCAAATTCTCCCTTTCTGATTCTCGATGAACCTACAAATGGCTTAGATCCTTATTGGTTATTTCAATTCAAGGAAATCATTCGAGCAGAAAAAGAGAAAGGGACAACCATTCTTATGACCACTCATGTTTTATCATTAGTGGAAGAACTGGCTGATCGAGTTGCCTTTATGGAAAATGGAAAAATGATGATGAATGATACGATCAAAAATTTAACGGTTCAAGCTGGGAAGGTCATGACGCTAGAGGAAGTCTTTTTTCAGGAAGCCCTTTCCAGAGAAATGCTTAAAAAAAACCCGCTGTAGCTTTGTACAGCGGGTTTTAACTATTCTTTCGAGGAGAGGAAACACTGTTTCTCTCCCAATCCTAATGATCATGACCTTCCTGTGAGGTTTCTTCCTCACTTTGCTCTTGTTTCTTCATTTGCATTTTCTTTTGGTATCTTTCGTTTGCAACGGTATCAATCGTTTCCCAGTTGGCTTCTATTGGATTAAGGTTCGAACTTTCAGAAATGAAACCATCTGCTGCCCCCTCTGTTTCGAAGAAGGCATAGCCGTATTTCATCGGTGTAGTAATATCGGCCTTTACAACAACAGCTTTGTCAGCCTCCACCCAATTGGATGTTACGTAATCACGAACCCATTTCTTGGCAAGCTTCTCCTCTTGTTGACGTTCGTAATTTAACATACAGCCTGAATCATCAAAAAAGACATACTCTCCATCCTTCGTTACTCCTTGTGCTGAAAATACACCCATTTCGTGATCCTTCTCGTAAACAACCATATTACAGAAAGCACAAACAGTATCTTCTGTTGGCTCCTGTGGGACATATGTGTCCTCGTTCTTCTCGTCTTTCCCCACTTTTTTTGTTGCTAATTCTTCTGAATTATTACTATCCTTGCTTTTATCAGTTTGCTCCTCATCTGTATTACAGGCTGTTACTAGAAAAGCTAAGCAAAGCAATAATCCTAACAAAAAGTTTCTTTTCATGTAGTTCCCTCCAATGGTTTTCTCAAGGGTCATTGTAACAGTCAAATGTGTAATAAGTATAAAGATTGATTGAGAAAAGAATGAGAAGCTGCCTTATTTACTTCTTTTTTTTGAATATTTTATGAAGTTTTATTCTTGGTTTCTATGAAGCTAAGGAAGCTATTCTTAGGTGTTACGGTTCAATGCCTGGATTCTTACCAATTTTATAGAAAAGATTTCTTCAGAATTATGTGAACGCTTTCAAAATATGTTATGATTTAAATAGTTTAATAGAAAAAGCTTCAGAGAGGAGAACATATGGAAAAAATCGAACTAGCCATTCAAGATATTTATGCAGACGATGTTGCGATGTGTTATGGATGTGGAAGACTGAATGAGAGTGGTCATCATTTTCGAACAGGCTGGGACGGGGAGAAGACAGTAACCTTTTTTACACCTAAACCGGAACATACAGCGATTCCTGGATTCGTCTACGGAGGCATGCTTGCTTCCTTAATTGACTGCCATGGAACAGGTTCGGCATCATTGTTTTTACATAAAAAAAATGGCCATGTTATCGGCGACGGTGCTGAGCCACCTCGCTTCGTCACAGCTTCATTGAAAGTGGATTTTCTAAAACCAACTCCACACGGAATCCCTTTAAGAGCAGTTGGAACTGTGACAGAAATTCATCCAAAGAAATTTAAGGTAGAAACGAATGTCTATGCAGATGAAGACATCGTTGCGAGCGGTGAAGTCATTGCTGTAGTAATGCCAAAATCATTTGGATCAAAAGAGGATTAAAATCACAAAGCGATGCTCACATCAAGAGCATCGCCTCATTTTTGTTCAAAAATCATGTATATTCTAAAGATTCAACAAATTCCCTTCTTGTACATATTATATACGGAAAGGAGGGAATGTTATGGATCGATTTATATTTCTTATGCTTGCTTGTATTCTAGCTGGTTTCGCCCTAATAAAAGTTCCATTATCGTGGAGTTTCTTTGCAAGCCTGCATCCTATAATCCACTTTATCGGAGTTCTGGCCGTTTTGATTTTCTCCCTAGTCCTTATCTATAAGGGAATTATGGCCATCCTCGGTAAACACAAGTAAGAGCTACGATTATTTTTGAAGGGTTCAAAGCAAAAGAAATTGAACGTAAAGA
>DLCS01000007.1:7705-11396 GCA_002480735.1 Bacillaceae bacterium UBA7792
AAGAAATTGAACGTAAAGAACCCCGTTTCTGATAACGGATCATATTTTTATGCAAAAGAGCAGGGTAACGCCGATTTAACGGAGTTACCCTGCTCTTCTAATTTTTATCATAATGGTATTAATTCCTTATCCATTCCTATTGAACGACTTTGATGTAAAAATATATATCCTGGCCGATTCTTTCTGGTTCTCCTAGAAGCTGGTAGCCATGTTTGGTTGTTTCTTCAGGAACACTTCGAAAGGATTGCGGACAGTCTGCAATAACGAGGAGAACTTCCCCTATTCTCATATCTTTTAGCACATCCAGTGCATAAATGACTGGGTATGGTCAAGGCTCACCCCGAATGTCTAATGTGTAGTTAACGTCCATCACTTGCGACATTTCGATTATACCTCCTCTGTAACTGGTGAAATCCTTCTTTTAGCGTCGTGTTGGATTCCTTTTCCATAGCGGAACCGCTTTTCCCACCAATTCGATAATAAGAACCAAATCGTAAGCATAGCAAGAGTTCCAATTAGCGCTCCCATCGGACCCCATTGTTCGATTAGATTAACTTTCGGCCAATTCTCAACAAGAGCATAATAAATCCCTAGATGATCCCAACCATAAGCAAGGACCGTTGCACCAATAATATTTCCTGCACCTACTACCCAATACAACAATTGGCCTTCCATTGCACGATACATCATCCCTGTTTCACAACCACCGGCTAGCACAATGCCAAAGCCGAAGAGAAGCCCACCGATTGCCGTACTTGGTGCAGCAACTTTGATGAGCGCAACAGAGCCATTCTGGAGATAGAAAAATGTAATTATTACGCTTATCATCATTCCAACTGAAATGGCTTTGGACATCACCGCACGACCACTAATCCATAAATCACGGAAAGCAGATGTGAAACAAATCTGTCCACGTTCAATTAAAATTCCAAATAAAGCTCCAGCAATACAAGCAACAGCAAGAAGGTTCTTGCCTATTACAAAAAAGTAAAGAATAAGTGCTAAATACAAACATGCAAAGATGTAACCAAGCACTGGTTGAATATTCTTCTTCTTAACTTTTTGGTTCACAGCTGGGTTTACTCCACCTTTAATCAAAGCAGGTTTTCCCCGCCACCATTTCGTATTGACGAGTTTAACACCGAAGTACGTTCCGATGGCAGTGGTCACCATAAATATCCAGGAATGGAATGAGAATTGTGGCACCCCTGTAAAAAATGCCGCTAAGTTACATCCTAACGCAAGACGCGCACCAAATCCAGCAATAATGCCCCCGATAAATCCCTGAACAAGACGTCGCTTTTGTTTCGGTATACGAATTTTAAAACTATTGCTTAATAAAATTGTGATTAGTGCACCAACGAGCATTCCTATAACGATCCAGCCATCTGTTCGGGTCATTGGAGTTCCTTCTAAGCCCACCAGCCCAAAATATGCCCAATTTGATACATCTACTCCAAACCATTCTAATAGATGCCCACCTAACCTTGTAAATTCCCCGGTCACTGCCCACACTGTACCAGTGATTCCAAAGTAAAGTGCACTAACAACACCAGCAATGCTTATAGCTATATAGGGATTCCAATATTCTTTGAAGATTTTTTGATACAAATTCATGAAGCTTATTCTCCCCTTTATATCGACTTCAACTCTAATATAGAGTCCGTTAATATTAACAAAGAAAAAAATGCCAAGAAGATCTCTAGGCATTCTACGTTTATTAATGTAATGGATATTTGTAAGTCGAGCAATTCATTTTATCGATAAGTTAGATTTAAATCCATCTATATAATCAATATGAAAAGTCCAGACAAAAAAAGAGAGCATAGCTCCCTTTAACCATTTTCACACAAGGCTATATAGGATTCGACCTAGTTGGCAGCCAATCCCTGAAATGATGAGGAAGTTTTCCATCCTTTGTTAGACCTGTATGTCCACCTTGAAGCATAATATACTTTTTGTCGTTGCTAGAAACGAGGTCCATAATTTTATAGGTCGTTTCCTTCGGTACAAGTCGGTCAAATTCTGAAGCTATGACTAAAAGATTTGAATGAATATTCGATAAATCCATCTTTTCATCTCGGACTTTGAGTGTTCCTTTTACAAGTTTGTTATGCTTACCAAAATCATGAAACATCTGCTTCAACACACCACCAGGCAAAGGGATATGCCCTCTCGTCCATTTATTGAAAACCCTCCACCTTTCAACATATTCCTCATCATTCGCTTTATTTAATAGTGAGAGATAAGGACTAAAGTAGATTGGTGAAGTAATGAGTCTTACACCGGCTTCCACGAATTTTGGAGGGATGAGCCCAATCGAATCAATAAAGTCATCAAAGTCTAGCTCCTCTTCTTTAACAACCTCTGCCCATTGATCAAAAATATGAGCATTCGAGAAATCAATCGGCGCTACATCAAGGATTAGGTTTTTAATAGGTTCTGTGGCAATGCTCGCATACATTGCTGCAAGTGTTCCTCCAAGGCAAAATCCCATCACTGAGAGTTCAGTGGCATTCGAATGATCTAGTACCTTTTTTGCTCCCTTTTGGATATAGTCTTTAATGTAATCATCCATGGTTAAATCTTTATCTTCAAAGCCAGGAATACCGAAATCGATTAAATATACATCAAAGCCCTCATGAACAAATGCTTCTATTAAACTATTTCCTGGAAGGAGGTCAAGAATAAATGGCTGATTAATGAGCGAGTAAATAAGATATAATGGAGTTTTATAGCGTCTTTCTTTGGCTGGATAATACCAAAGAGTCGCTTTATTCTTTTTCCAAATTGGGATTCGTTCAGTTTGTGCAAACTCAGGTTCTTCTGTACACCATATACTGAAAAAACCTCGCCATCTTTCCAATTCATCTTCCAAAACCATTGAGGAATCAATCCTTTCCGGTTCCAGGGTTGGTCCTATTTTGCATGAGCAGTTGGAGGAGTAAAAGTCTCTTATATTTTTTGAGCTCCTTGTCCAAATCCTTTTTAGAAGGTGGTGTGTAGGTAGGAACATCTTCTGAAATCAACTCTTTTAGGTACCCATTCAAAATTTTCAGCTGTTCATCCACGGAGTCCAATTTTTCCTCATTTTGTTTAGTTAGCTTTGCTACATTAGCAACATCATTTTTTGTAGGGATATTTAATGGAATAGACATGGTCTCAGCCCATTCTTTTAGTCCTTTAATGAGGGGGGCTAACAAATGAGCATGTCGGTGCAGATACTTTAGAATTTCTTTTTTATTCAAGCTGTCTTGAATATTTTCATTTAGCTTGAACTCCATTTGAAAACCGAGCTTTTTTAAAATGTTGTAAAGTTCTTGCAGTTGCTTTTCCACTCGATACCGCTCCTTTCTTTAAACTTATCTGATTATTAGTGAAACCGCTCCTTGAGCAGAGCTTACTATATAATAGACAAGCATCAAGAAAGAGTGCAAAAAATGATAGATTCGCCTTTGCCCTTTTGATGGAAGAGCTTAAGCGGAAGTATAGAGTCGAGAATATAATGGAATCCTAGATAGACAAATCATTAAAGGGATGAGTGGATGAACAAGGAACAAATTCAGGACGTATTTAATAGATGTGGTCTCGGAAAACTAGGAGAAAAACTATCCTATAAACTATGGATAAAGGGAATAGGAGAGGAGTACGATGAACAGAGCCTAGAGGACTTTCTCCTATCCTATGATTT
>DLCS01000291.1:0-6318 GCA_002480735.1 Bacillaceae bacterium UBA7792
CTCATGCTCAAGAATATGGCAATGCCAAACGTAGTGGCCTGTGTAGGGAGAGAATTTCATAATCACTCTTGTAATTTCAGCAGAAGGTGCTGAAACAATGTCCTTCCACCCACGTTCGTTCGGGGCCGGAGGTTTGGCCGGTCCAGTATAGACAATTTGTCCATCCTGATTGTAGCGGTCGAGATCGAAGGGACGGCGATCAAGAATTTGGAATTGAACGAGATGGATATGAATCGGATGGGAAAACCCCGTTACATTGATTAAAGACCAAATTTCCGTTGCACCCAGTTGAGGTTTTTCGGTAATGGGATCATTCCACATTTTGTGATCGAGCAAGAGCAGGGGGCGTTCCCATTTATCTGTTGTGGATACTAACTTTAAATTACGGATTGCGGTAATGTTGTTCTTTGTCAGGGTGGGAATTTCAGATAAATATTGTGGAATTCTACTATGATCTTTTCCAGACAAAGATTTAGTGACCTTGAATTGCAGGATATCATCTGTTTCGTCCTCTGGAGCGGCATTCGGCCCAAGATCATTCTTTAAAAGGATTGTGTCTCCATCATAATCGGAAAAGTCCACAATGACATCAACTCGAACTCCTGGCTCAATCTCAATTTTCTCTAGCTTGACGGTTTGGGCCAATAAGCCGCCATCCGAGCCAATTTGATGAAGGGATTGCCCGGAATCTAGATACAGCTGATAGGATCGGGTATTCGAAGCATTAAGAATCCGGAAGCGATATTTCCGCGGCTCTACCTCAAGAAACGGCCAAACCTTTCCGTTCACAACAATGGTATCTCCAAGGAAAAAGGGCTGGATTGATGGATGAGGGAGATCCTCTGATGGATTATTTGGTTGTTCCGGGTAAAAGAGGGATCCGTCCCTATTAAAGGTTCGATCTTGAATGATGAGCGGAATCTCATATGGTCCTTCTGGAAGTCCGAGGGATCTCTCCTTATGATCACGAATAATATACATCCCTGCTAGTCCTGCATATACATTAAGCCTCGTAATACCCATTGCATGATCGTGATACCATAATGTTGCCCCGCGTTGAAAGTTGTTGTATTCGTAAACCTGCTGCTTAAAAAAGGGACCTACCTCCTTGTAGTCCTTCGTATACCAAGCCTCTGGATACCCGTCACTTTCAGGAGCTACGTTCGCACCGTGAAGATGTGTGACCGTTCTCACCTCTGGTAAATAATCGAGATGGTGGATTGATTTATCAATGGGGAGAAAATGTGTGCTGGGTAAGTTGTTAACCCACTTAATCCTAACCCGTTCACCCTGATTTACATCTATGGTAGGACCAGGATATTGCCCTTGATAACCCCAAACGGTAGTCGGTGCTAGATCCCGATGTAACCTTTGCCTGGTTTCCTCCATGCTCACTACATAATAGGACTCATGTTTTGTTTTTCTATTTGGTTTTAAAGTCTCCATGATTGGAAGGGAATCGACAAATTTCTTTAGCTTCACACCCATGTCCTCAACTCCTTTTTATAGACAATGATACAATAGCTTATGTAAAGGACTGATTTTTGGATTAGGCTGAAGTATTTGAGTTTTTTGTAAGGTATTTATCTTAATCATTGTTCATCGGAGGGAAGAAAATGGACGGAAGAGTTGAAAAAATATTTGTTGGAATGCCTAGCAAGATAGGTGAAAAGGGAGCAATGGACCCGATGGAGCGCGAGTGGGAAACGGCGATGTTTAAAGAAGAGATCCAAGGCCCCGTGTGGGTGGGAACGACCCATATTGAAGGCGATGGGCAAGCGGATCTAAAGCATCATGGTGGTCCCGAAAAGGCCGTTTTTGCTTACTCCTCAGAGCATTATATATACTGGAATAAAAGCTTGGAGGGAGCTAGCCTCCTTCCCGGAGGAATGGGAGAGAATTTTCTCATCGACCATTTAACCGAAGAACATATTTGTATTGGGGATACATTTGAAATAGGAGAAACAATTATCCAAGTGTCCCAGCCAAGGCAGCCTTGTTGGAAGCCTGCTCGGCGATTCAAAATAAAGAATTTGGCTTTGTTAATTCAAAATACAGGAAGGACAGGTTGGTATTTTCGTGTTCTAAAAGAAGGAAAGGTGGAAAAAGGGCAGACACTTCGGTTGATCGATCGGCCTTTTTCACAATGGACGATATCAGCATGTAACCAAATCATGCATCATGATAAAAAGAATATTCCGTTAGCCAAGGAGCTTGCCTCCTGCGAACTTTTAGCCCTAAGCTGGAGGGAAACGTTATTGAAACGCGTGGAGACTGGGATAGAAGCAGATATACAAAAAAGAACGATTGGGCCAAACGAATAATGGATTACATTTGAAGCCCTTAGGAACCTTGATAAAAGGAGAGAACTAGAAAATGAAAACATTATTGTTAACTGGATTTGAACCATTTTTAAGCTTCACAATTAATCCAACGATGCGAATTGTCGAGGAATTAAATGGCGAGGTGATTGGGGATTATAAGGTTCATGGTGAAATTTTGCCGGTGGATTTCAGGGCTTCAGGGACAAAAATATTGGAACATATCGACAAAATTCAGCCTGATGCCGTGATTTCCTTAGGATTAGCTGGTGGGAGGTACAAAATAACTCCTGAACGAATTGCGATCAATGTCAATGATGGCGAGGCTGATAATCGAGGAAATATCCTTGTGGATGAACCAATTCGAGAGGAAGGATTGGATGCCTATTTTTCGACATTGCCAGTTCGAGCAATGGTCGAGCGATTGCTTGAGGAAGGGCTACCTGCTGAGATATCGAATAGTGCGGGTACTTATTTATGTAATCATGTGATGTATCAATGCTTGCACTATGCAAAATCGCAGCGAAAAAAGATGCCGACAGGGTTCATCCATATTCCAGCTTCACATGAGTTAGCTATTCAGCATGGGAAAATCCCAAGCTGGTCCCATGATGATTTGAAAAAGGGGATCCTTACCTGTATAAAGGTGATATCAGAAATTTCTCCTACGGAAGAGTGAGCATTTATGCATGAAATACGGTTGAAAAGAATCTATGAGCCTCCCGCAAAAGAGGATGGATACAGATTATTGGTGGATCGGCTGTGGCCAAGAGGGATAAGTAAGGAGAGAGCACAAATACAACTTTAGACAAACTTTAACAAATTGTAAGAGAATTTTCAAAAATTTTATCGTTCTTATTGATATTATGTTAGTAAATGATACATGGAAATTGAGGTGAAAAGGTATGACCTCTCGACCAGAAAAATTACAACATAATCTATGGAATGATCATGAAATTTTGAGTTCCCTTATCCATCAAGTACCCATTGGGATCATCATAATCGATTTATATGGGTTCATTCATCTATGGAATAAGGAGGCAGAAAGAATCTTTGGCTGGACCGAGGCAGAAGTAAAGGGGAAATTATACCATTTAATTATGAAGCTTGGAGAAAGCAAGTACAGGAGAGCCTTTCGGAAAATTGCACAGGCAAGGAAAGGTGTGACTTTCTCAGAAACGAAACGAAAAAGGAAGGATGGTTCTGATGTTACTGTTTGCATTAATGCCATTCCACTTATAGAAGAGGATGACAGAGTTATCGGAATCACCTTTTTGATTGAGGATCTTACCGATCAGAAGAATTCAGAGAAAATCTTGAAAAATACAATGAATGAGCTTGAAAATTTGAAGTTTTCATTGGATGAATCCTCCTTGCTGACGATAACAGATCCTCGTGGGATGATTACTTATGTGAATGACCGTTTTTGTGAGCTATTTCAATATTCACGGGAAGAACTGATCGGCTATGATCATCGAGTCATTAACTCCAAATATCATCCAAAGGAATTTTTTAAAAACATGTGGAGGACACTCGGGAACGGAAAAATCTTCAGGGGAGAAATCCGAAATCGAGCAAAGGATGGGACGATTGTTTGGGTAGACGGTACTATTGTTCCTTTTATCAATGAAAAAGGTCGACCTTATCAATATATGTCTATTTGCACGGATATTACAGATAAGAAACGGGCGGAGGAAGAACTTGTTTTTCTTGCGTACCATGACGAGCTTACAGGTCTTTCTAACAGAAGAAAAATGAGTGATTTAGTGGCAGAAGAAATAAATCAAAATCAGCCCTTTGCCCTTCTGAGCTTAGATTTGAACCGTTTTAGGCATATTAATGAATCCTATGGCTTTTCTGTTGGAGATGGGGTTATTTCAGAATTTGCGAATCGCCTTGTAGAAACGATTCCAAATGTCGATCATATTGCACGTAAGGATAGTGATAAATTTATCATTTTACTGAAGGGCATGGATGATGATGAAGTACATCGTATATGCGGGTTGATTAGTAAGAACCTGCAAAAGCCGTTTGAAATCAATAATAACCGTATTCATACCACTTCAAGTATTGGCGTTTGTTTTTACCCAAAAGATGGGAGTAATTTTGAAGAGCTCTTGAATAATGCTGTCTATGCCATGCATGAAGCAAAGATTGAGCGGAAAAGCTATATTAGGTTTTTTGACAAGCAGCTTGAGCAGGAGAAGAAGAGAAGAATAGAGCTTGAGAAATGTCTTCGTGAGGCTTTTGAGAATCAAGAACTCTCACTCCATTACCAACCAAGAGTAGACACAAACACACGGAAGATCACAGGTATGGAAGCCTTGCTGAGATGGAATTCGCAAAAATTAGGAATGGTTTCACCAAATGAGTTCATTCCTATTGCGGAGGAAACGGGATTTATTGTTCCTATTGGCAAATGGGTAATGGAAAACGCCATGAGCCAAACGAAGAAATGGCATCAGCTTGGCTTTTCAGATTTAAAGGTTTCCCTAAATCTCTCACCGATTCAATTAATGGAGCCAGATATTGATGAACAAATTATCAAAACAATAAGGAAAATCAACTATCCTCCGAATCTATTGGAATTAGAGATTACGGAAAATGCGGCGCTTGAAAATAATAAAGTTTTATTCCAAAAGCTTAATCGATTAAAAGAATTTGGCGTCCAAATTTCAATTGATGATTTTGGTACAGGGTATTCTTCATTGAGTTATTTACGGGAGTTTCCAATTAATCGTTTGAAAATTGATCGCTCTTTTCTAGAGGATATTGCAAAAAGTGGTGATTCACCAATCGTTCGAACGATCTTAGCGATGGCTAAGAGCTTAGGCTACCATGTGACGGCTGAAGGCATCGAGATTGAAGAGCAAATCTTGTATTTGCAGAATCATGGATGTGATGAACTGCAAGGCTTTTATTTTGGCAAGCCAGTGGCAGCAAATGAGTTTCTTCATTATCTATATGAAGCCATCTGAACATGTTACCTAAGGCCCTTTTAATAGGAAAGAGGGTCTTTTTTTCTTGTGAAAATACCTACTTCGACTCTGTTTGTGCTACAATGCAAAAGGGATAACCCATGTTACTTAAATTGTAAGGGAGTTTACTGAATGGATTTCATTGAATTATTGAAAGCGATCATTCTTGGTTTAGTCGAAGGTCTAACAGAATATGCACCCGTCTCCTCGACAGGTCATATGATTATTGTCGATGATATGTGGCTCCAGTCAAATGAGTTTTTGGGCAAGTATACAGCCAATACTTTTAAGATTGTGATTCAGCTCGGTTCTATTCTAGCGGCTGTGTTCGTTTTTAAGGATCGATTTATCGAATTACTAGGATTAAATCGTTTACGAAAAAGAGCGGGGCAGACAGGGAATTCGAAGCATTTGAAGCTGACACATGTAATCGTTGGCTTAATCCCAGCAGGAGTGATGGGCCTCCTTTTCGATGATTATATTGACGAACATCTATTTACAACAAAGACAGTGATCATTGGTTTATTGATTGGCGCGATATTTATGATTATTGCCGATATTTTTCGTTCGAAAAAGCCGCAGGTGGAAACCGTTGATCAGATTAGCTACAAGCAAGCATTGACAGTAGGTCTTATTCAGTGTCTATCATTATGGCCAGGGTTTTCTCGCTCAGGTGCGACGATTTCGGGTGGGGTTTTGACAGGAATGAGCCACCGTGCTGCATCTGATTTTACCTTTATCATGGCGGTACCGATTATGGCAGGGGCAAGCGGCTTGTCATTAATTAAGAACTGGGAGTACTTCACAATGGATTCATTGCCATTTTTCATTGCTGGATTCATTAGTGCATTTGTATTTGCCTTAATTTCGATTCGCTTTTTCTTGAAGCTTATTAACAAGATCAAGCTTGTGCCTTTCGCTATTTACCGAATCGTTTTAGTGGGAGTCATTTATTTTCTGTATTTCTAATTTGTATAGTTAGTTGACAACTATGTATACAAATATGTATATTTTCTAAA
>DLCS01000291.1:6390-6792 GCA_002480735.1 Bacillaceae bacterium UBA7792
AATATGTATATTTTCTAAACACTTTTATAACATAAACATTTGAATTAGATGATTCCTATGGGGCACGTGACTATTTCATTTTTTATTTTCGAAATAGATGCGTGTCCCATTGTCTTATTAAAGCCATTACGAACTGTTATCGCATAGTCTATAGAAAAAATGTTGGCACAATTCTTGCAAATTCAAAATAACAAAATGTCAATATGACTTCATTAGGGAGAGGGGAAGGGAATATGTCTAACCTGACGAGGGATTTTTTTTACGGACTATCTAAAAATAAATTTTTAAATGAAAATGCAAAAAAATGGGGCTTTAAATTAGGTGCAGAAAAGTTTGTTGCTGGTACAAATCTTGAAAGCGTAATCAAAGTAATAAAAGAGCTAAACCGTCATGGTATTAGCG
>DLCS01000077.1:0-1595 GCA_002480735.1 Bacillaceae bacterium UBA7792
TCAGGTAGTGGTTAATACCCAGGGGGTCGAGATGCTAGCTGGATACGCACCGTTAAAGTCAGCGAGCAAATGGGGAATTATCTCCCAAACGCCTTCAGAGACGACTCTAAAACCTACGATCGAAGTTGTAAAAAGGACGAGTTTGATAACCATCCCATTTATCTTATTTGTTTTCTTCATATCACTATTGTTGCTTAAAAAGATCGTTCATCCCATTCGTGAATTGGCTACCTATGCAAAGAGAATTACGGAAAAGCAACCTGGCTCTCCGCCACATATCCCTGATAAATTATTTGAATTAGTTGATCTGAAAAATACCATTTTAATTGCCGTTGACTACTATGAGAAGAAGGTAGACAAAGCTGAAAATAAATCCTTGATTGACCCATTAACTAATCTTTACAATCGTCGAGCACTGGATAGAACGATTGTGGACCTGTCTAGCTATTCTATAATCCTATTTGATCTGGACCGATTTAAGGAAGTAAATGATCGATATGGCCACCAGGTAGGAGATGAGGTTCTGCTCTTTCTAACGGATGTGGTAAGAAGAGTTATGCGCACTCAAGATTCCTGTATTCGTCTCGGCGGTGATGAGTTTCTCATTATTCTACCAGAAACAGACGTTACGGATGCTGTTAAAATAGCTGAAGCATTAATGCTGCTACTCGAATCATCCATAAGCCCTACCGGAAAAACGATTTCTATCTCGATTGGCGTGGGACATTATCCAAGTATGGCAAAGAACTTTTCTGACCTCTATAAATTGACTGATGAGGCACAGTATGCTGCGAAACAAGGTGAACAGGACAAAATTGTGGTTGCTCGTGAATAGAGCAGGAACATCGCCGTTGAATATTGCTTCAACGGCTTTTGGTTCTTTTTCATAGGTGATTTGGGTAGAATAGGAGCTTATAAAAAAGCTATAACTAGAATATTGTTTAAATGTGTGGGAAGCCTTATAATGGGAATATAGTGAATTTTCTGTAAATATGACAACGGAAGGAGCTCATGCTTTTGTGAAAAGCGTACAAAGGTAAATAAGATTTTGAAAGCGCTTTAAAAGGGTTTGTAAAACACTCTCTATGAAAATACAAAAAGGGAAAATATGAAACTAGGGAGGATTCAAGCATGAATATTGCGCATTTCCTATTAAATTCTACGAAATCTCGCCCGAAGCATCCAGTCGTTGTATTTCGAGAAGAACCGATTTCCTTTGAAAAACTCACATTACTAGTCAAGGAAAAAGCGGTCGGTTTGCGAAAATACGGGATTAAAAACAATGACCATGTCGCATTGATGATGGGCAACAAACCAGAGTATGCCATTGCCTATTTTGCTCTATTATCCCTTGGAGCAACTGTCATTCCGATCAATCCATTGTTTAAGGTGAATGAAATTACTTATATTTTAAACGATTCAGATGCAGTGGCCCTGATTGTAGATGAGATTGGCATTCAGGAGGTCTTGAAATCGAGGGAGAAGCTGCAATCTATGCAGACGATTATTTCCTTGCAGCCTTCTGAAGCGATTGTACCTTGGAGTGATGTTAGGGGGGAACCGGCAGATTATTTTCTAGAGCCAAAGCAATCAGA
>DLCS01000077.1:1723-15058 GCA_002480735.1 Bacillaceae bacterium UBA7792
GAGCCAAAGCAATCAGACGATATTGCGCAGATCATTTACACCTCTGGGACAACTGGCAAGCCAAAGGGTGCCCTCATTACCCATGGCAATATCGCTTGGATGACGGAAACAGCAGCCAAGATGCTGGAGCTGACAGCAGAAGATCGGATTCTTGTAGTCCTTCCGCTTTTTCATGCCTATGCCAAGCTACAAGGCTTGCTTAATGCTGTTTTCAAAGGCTGTACCATGTACCTCGAGGAGCGTTTTATTCCAGACGTCATTCTCAAAAGAATAGCTGACTACAAAATCTCCATTTTCCTTGGAGTTCCAACGATGTATACGATGTTTATCAATCTCCCACAAATAAAGGAGCTTGATTTTTCACATCTCAGGACAGCGGGCTGTGGCGGGGCGACTCTTCCAGTTGAAATTGTAGAAAGGGTCAATGCCGCTATGGGTGTGGATATTGGCGAAGGCTACGGTCAAACCGAGAGCACCGTTATGATTAGCTGCTTCCCTCCAAATAGTGAGAAGGTTCATGGTTCAGTAGGATATCCACTTCCTGGAATTGATTTGAAAATCGTTGATCCAAGCGGTCAAGAGGTCCCTGTTGGGGAGGTAGGCGAAATTATTTTCCGAGGACCAAACGCAATGAAGGGTTATTACAAGAAGGAGTACGAAACAGAAGAAACGATTAAAGATGGCTGGGTCTACACGGGCGACCTAGGAAAACAGGATGAAAAAGGTCTACTCTACATCGTTGATAGAAAGAAGGACATAATCATTCGCGGTGGATACAATATCTACCCGCGTGAAGTGGAAGAGGTACTGTATACCCATCCACAAATTGTGGAATGTGCAGTAGTAGGTGAATCGGATCCGACCTTTGGCGAGGAAGTAGCGGCGTATATCGTTGTTAAAGAATCCGCCACCGAGGAAGAGATCATGGCCTATTGTAAGGAAAAACTAGCACATTATAAAATTCCACGGAAGATTTATTTCCTTGAGTCGTTACCGAAAAATGCAACGGGAAAAATTTTAAAAGCGCCGCTTAAAAAGAAAACGAATGTGAACGCATAATGAATAGATAGGAGTGATTCGATGGCTAAAGCATACTTTGCGGAAGAGCATGAAATATTTAGAAAAGCATTTCGTCGATTTCTGGAGGAAGAAGCGGCTCCATATTTTGAGGAGTGGGAAGAGGCGAAGCAGGTGCCAAAATCCTTTTGGAAAAAGGCTGGTGAACAAGGATACCTATGTCCTTGGGTAGATGAAAAATATGGAGGAGCAGGTGCCGATTTTGCCTATTCTGTCATTATTACGGAGGAATTGGACAGAATTGGGGCTGGAATTGGTGGATTGGGGTTACACAATGATATTGTCATGCCCTACATAGATGAGTTTGGGAATGAAGAACAGAAGCAGAGGTGGCTTCCTTGGGCGGTTAGTGGTGAGATGATCTCGGCAATTGCCATGACCGAGCCTGGAACTGGGTCTGACCTCGCAAATATCAAGACAACAGCAAAGCTAAACGGGGACCATTACATCGTTAATGGCGAAAAAACATTCATTACAAACGGATATTCAGCCAATTTTGTTATTATTGTTTGCCTTACGGACCCGAATGCCACCCCGCGGCATAAAGGCATTAGTCTACTTGTAGTGGAGGAGGGGACTCCTGGTTTCAAGAAAGGAAAGAAGCTTAAGAAGGTTGGTCAGCATGCCAACGATACATCAGAATTGATATTTGAGGATGCTGTTGTGCCAAAGGAAAATCTGCTTGGTGAGGAAGGCATGGGATTCTACTATCTCATGAAGAAATTACAGCAGGAGAGATTGATGCTAGCTATCGGAAGTATTACCGGTGCTAAAAGAATGCTAGAAATCACCATTGATTATGTGAAGCAACGGACGGCCTTTGGTAAGCCGATTAGCAAGTTTCAAAACACTCAATTTAAAATTGCGGAGATGGCGACCAATATCAAAATTGGCGAAACCTTTGTTGACCAATTGATCATGGATCATATGGCTAAGAAGAACATTGTCAACGAGGTTTCGATGGCAAAATGGTGGTTAACCGATTTAGCTAAAAATGTAGCCACTGAATGTATGCAGCTGCATGGTGGCTACGGCTATATGGAGGAATATGAGATTGCAAGACGGTATCGGGATGTAGCAGTTGGGTCCATATATGCTGGTACAAATGAAATCATGAAAACAATTATTGCGAAAAATCTAGGTTTGTAAACTGTAGCTTTGGGTGTGATTTCCTATTTAAAAAACGGTTTGATAGGAGGAAAATCTATGAATCTATTTCAAGGATTAGAAAGAAATGCCCGTAATAACTCAGACAAAACCGCTATTGTTTTTAATGATCGGGAATATAGTTACCGAGAGTACAATGCTGAGGTGAATCGAATCGCGAATGCTTTGATTGACTTTGGGATTAAAAAGGGCGATAAGGTAGCCTTGATGATGAAAAACTCTGATACCTTTATTTTCGTCTATTATGGAATATTGAAGGCGGGTGGGGTAGCAGTACCTATCAACTTCCGTTTAACGGCCCATGAAACTAGATATATTCTAAATCATTCTGATTCTGTAATTGTGTTTGCAGATGAGGAGTTTGCCGAAACGCTTGCGAAGGCTGCAGAAGGAAATGACAAACTGCAGCGCCAGATCATCTCTGGTAGCAATAAGCTGGAGCACCAACAGCTCCTGTCGGATTTTCGGAGCACTTCGGCAGAGAATCCGAATCTGGAGGTTCTAGAGTCTGATGATGCGGAGATCCTTTATACTTCAGGGACCACAGGACTGCCAAAGGGGGTTGTTCTTGATCATCATCGTGTTTGCCATGTTGGTATTCTCATGGCTGTGACAATGAAAATGGGTCCAGAGGATCGAATTTTGCATGTCGCACCACTTTTTCACTCAGCTCAGTTAAATCTTTTCCTTGTTTGCGCCACCATGCTTGGCTGTACTCAAATTGTTCAGCAGGATTTCCATCCAGTTGAAACGTTAAAGATGATTGCACAGCATAAAATTTCACTATTTTTTGGCGTCCCAACGATGTATAATTTCTTCCTTCAAGTTCCTCAAGGAATGTTTGATGTATCCAGCATTAAACGCTGTGGATACGGTGCAGCACCGATGCCGATTGCGACCCTGCAGAAATCAATTGAAATGTTTGGAACCGACCAATTTTTCAATCTATGCGGCTTAACCGAGGGTGGCCCAGGCGGCATTTTCCTAACACCAGAAGAACACAAAACAAAGCTAGGCGTAAGCGGTAGGGCGAACCATTTTACCGATGCAAGAATTGTAGATGAACATGGGGTCGATGTTAAGCCTGGTGAGGTAGGGGAGTTTATTATTTCAGGTGAGACGATCATGAAGGAATATTATAAGAATCCGGAAGAAACTCACAAGACTTTGAAGGATGGCTGGCTTTATACAGGGGATTTAGCGACGATTGATGAGGATGGCTTTATCACCATTGTCGACAGGAAGAAAGACATGATTATTTCTGGCGGAGAAAATGTCTACTCAACAGAGGTAGAACAGGTCCTTTATCGCCACCCTGATATTTTGGAGGCAGCAGTCATTGGTGTGCCCCATGAAGTATGGGGGGAGTCGGTTGCGGCTATTGTTGTTCCGAAGGAGGGCAAATCAATTGACAAGGATGAGCTTCTGCAATTTTGCCGTGAGCAGCTAGCTGGCTATAAGATTCCAAGAATCATCTATGAAATGGAGCAACTCCCGCGAAACGCCTCCGGAAAAGTATTAAAATACAAGCTTCGAGAAGCATACCAAAGCACACCAGCGACATAATAATGGTGGACAACTCAAATTAAATGAATCGATGGATAATAACTTAAACAATGAGGGCTATTTCATAAGCTGACCACTCAGCTGTGAAATGGCCCATCTTCATCACTGTCCACCCCACACGGACAAAATCAAAAAAAGTCCACGAACAGTACCAGGTACCAATTAGAGAAAATATTGAATTGTTAGAATATTTGTGGTATACTTAGAAAAAGTTAAGGAGTTGATTTCCAATGAATAAGGATTTGTTGAATTTACCCGAACCTACTACTGAAGAACAATTATCCCTTTTAGCCGAGCAAGTGATCTCAGAGGCTCTGCTTGAACACCGCAGAGAAAAGCTCCGTAAGGAAATCGACAAATCTCTACAAGAACGAAACAAGGATGAGTTCTTACGATTAACGACAGAATTGAACAAAATTTCTTGAACATTTCAATTGGGCAGCTTGGAGACAATCTCCAGGCTGCTTTGTTTTTGTGGGAAGATGTTTTCTAACATGTAATTAATTGGACGGTTCTTTTGTTATCTTTGGTAATAGGGGAACCGCTCTTTTAGTTAAGGCGACAGCAATAGACAATAGCCCTTCCATTTAAGAAGGGCTTATCCAGTGGTTCATAGATGTCAGCTACTGGCTGATCAAAATACGGTTCTTGATTATGATTAAATCAAGTATTTCTCGGATTCCTTCGTATAATGCACTACTTGATCAAGTTGACCATTTTTGAGTTTTACGGCCCATTCTGAATCAGCAAGCAGTGCACGGCCGATTGCTACATAGTCAAATTCGCCTGCTTTGATTTTTTCATCAATAATTTTAAGATTGTCTACAATGGTTACATGAGCATTATCCTGGTTACTCAGATATGCACGGTTGATACCGACGGAACCGACTGCAATCGTTGGCTTTTTAGTAATTCGTTTCGTCCATCCGGCTAAGTTTAAGGATGGATCTTCATCTATAAATTCAGGTTCCCATATTCGTCTCGTAGAGCAGTGGAAAATATCAACTCCAGCTTCAACCAAGGGGGTGAGTAATTGTTCAAGCTCATTAGAATTCTTAGCTAATTTGGCTTGATAATCGGTTCCTTTCCATTGCGAATAACGAAAGACAATTGGAAAATCAGACCCGACTTCTTTCCTGCAAGCACGGACAACATCTGCCGCGAATTTTGCTCGCTCTCCAATATCCCCGCCATACTCATCGTTACGCTTGTTCGTTACTTCCCAAAAAAATTGATCAATTAAGTATCCATGGGCTCCATGCAATTCAATTCCGTCAAAGCCGATACGCTTGGCATTTGCTGCAGCTTCGGCGTATGTATTAATCATTTCAGTGACCTCTTGGTTCGTTAAAGCCTTTATTTTCTCATTTCTTTTGCCTTTTAGTGTAAATCCGGACGGACTCACAGGAGGTGCATCAATATTTGGTTCACTGCCTGCTTTTCGTGCTGCACCTACATGCCATAGTTGAGGTATGATTTTCCCACCGGCTTGGTGGACTTCCTTAACTACATTTGCCCAGCCATTAAAGGCGTCCTCACCATAAAAACGGGGAATATCGGGACTCATGACTGCAGCTGGGTGGTTAATCGCTGTTCCCTCAGTTATGATGAGTCCAATCCCATTCTCAGCACGTTTGCGGTAATATTGTGCAACATTTTTCCCTGGGACACCATTTGGCGAAAACATTCTTGTCATCGGGGCCATCACTAACCTGCTTGCCAACATTTCATTTCCAAACGGTACAGATTGTAACAAAGTATGACCTGCGTACTCTTTATCCAAAATGAGCACTTCCTTCCATTTGTTTGAATTATCTGTTTCTTTTATTCTACAATTCCACTAGACTAATTTAAACCGATAAGTCTTATGGATTTACTAAAGCGTTGTTCTTTTCTTATTAGTTCCATTGGAGAGCAAACATAGAAGCAGTCTTTTCCTCATGCAATGTTATTTGTTGGATATAATACGAGGGAGGTGTTGATATGGTTAAAAAAATCTCCCTTTTATTCATACTTTTTCTCTTTCAAGTGGCAGGTATGAATGCATACACGGCAAATATTGAAGTTTTTCACATCAATGAGGGAAAAGTGGTAAAGGAAGTTCCAGCAAACGACACGGTGCATAAGGAGGTAGAGGGCATCTTAAAGGGAATCACGGATATCTTTCGGGAGTTTGAACCGATTCCAAAAAGCGGGCAAATGGTGAAGATCCCTTTAGATCCCGCAATTAAGGTGGAAAATCAATGGTTTCATGCTCTTGTGAGTGAGGTTATTCTAATATTTCCAGAGTATGAAAATCCTCATCTCATGCTCTTTGACGATGAAAACAATGCATTTTTCTTTACCTTTGATGCTTCTGTTGATCGCATTCTAGACGAGCTTAAACTAAAGCTTAATGAGAGGAATAATAGTAAAAATAGCCCCTAGTAAAAGGGGCCTTTCTAATGATCCGCTATTGCTTTACTAGCATTTTCAGCAAATAATTCGCAAATGTTTCCGAAATCTCTTCAGCTGATTTTTCTCCATTTGGGTCATACCACTCTTGCGTCCAATTTAATGCACCGAGTAGAATCATGCGAACCATTTTCACATCAACATGATTGAATTCCTTTTTAAGAATCCCTTCTAAAATGATTTCATCAAAATATTGGGCATAGGTGGTGCGGTCTTGGAGAATATCCTGTAGATAATCGTCAGTAAAATGTTGACTTGGCTTGTGCATGACCATAAACATTGATTTTTCACTGGTAGCAAGGGTGATATGAGCCTTAATTGCATTTTCAAGCTTTTCTGTTGCACTCTTTGAGCTTGCAATAATCTCCTTCATTTTAGTAATGCTTAAATCCATGATCATTTTATGGCAATGATAAAGCAGCTCATCTTTATTCTTAAAATAATAGTACATCGAACCCTTTGTCATTAGTAGCTTCGCTGCCACGTCTTCCATTGTGGTCCCATGGTAGCCCTTTTTCGCAAAAATCGCAGCTGCAGCCCTGAGGATTTCTTCTTTTTTCTTTCTAATCTTTCTTTCCTTAATTGAGGACATGGTGATTCTCCAATCTATTTCGTACTATCTGTATTCTATCAAATCATATTTGCTCAATGAATAAAAGTCACATATTTAAACATTCATGAAACTTTCTAAAATAGCAGCAATGGGGCTATTAATTGTAATAATATCTGAATATTGTTATAATTACAAAAACAAACTCGTAAAGGGAGGAGAAATAGTGAAAACATGGTTAGTGAGAGAACTGGGGAATCCAGAGAATGTACTAAAAATCGAGGAAATTCAATATCCAGAGCGTGGGCAAGAAGAGGTACTTATTCAAGTCAAGGCCGTGTCACTTAATTTTTTTGATATTCTTCTCTGTCAGGGTAAGTATCAGGAAAGGCCAGAGCTTCCGTTTTCACTAGGGTCTGAGATTTCCGGTATCGTTGTGGATGCGAGAGAGGGGAGTCGCTTTAAAGCAGGGCAACATGTTCTTGCACTACCAGGTGTACATAAAGGAGGACTCGCAGAGTTTGTATCGGTTCCAGAAAACACCGTATTTCCAATTCCAGAATCGATGTCATGGAGTGAAGCCGCAGCCTTCTTCATCACCTATCATACCTCCTATTATGCCCTTAATAACCGTGCAAAATTGCAAGAAGGGGAGGTGCTGCTCGTTCATGCTGGTGCCGGAGGAGTCGGGTCAGCGGCTATTCAGTTAGGGAAATCAATAGGCGCTTTTGTCATTGCAACAGCTGGTGGGAGTGAAAAGACGAAAATTTGTAAGGAGCTTGGTGCAGACATCGTTATTGACTATCTGACCGAGGATTTTGTGGAAGTGGTCAAGAAGGAAACCGGTGGGAAAGGAGCAAATGTTATTTATGATCCGGTAGGCGGCGACGTGTTCGACCGTTCTAAGAAGTGCATTGCCTTTGACGGTTGTATTCTAGTCATCGGCTTCGCAGGGGGAACCATTCCAACGCTCACGACGAATCATGTGCTCATTAAGAATTACTCGGTTGTAGGCGTTCATTGGGGTCTCTTTCATCGCTTATATCCGAGCGAGGTGGATAACGAACATGCAGCCATTATGGAGTTATACGAAAAGGGTAAAATCAAGCCGCTAATTTATCGAGAATTTACCTTTGAGCAGGTGCCAGAAGCATTAAAGCTGTTAGGACAAAGAAAGACATGGGGAAAAGTAGTGATAGATATTGAAAAATAGATCATGCAAAAATCCTCCCAATTAGGAGGATTTTGCTGTTCTTTTTGAACCTAAAAATAATAGCATTGGGCCTTTCGCTATAGAAATCAAGGTTTTCTCACATGCAAAATTATTCTTTTTCACTCTCGTTAAATTTATCGAGCATTGAAATGGTATCAACGAGATGATTATTAAATATTTGTTTAGCTACTTGGAGCAATTCAATGATCATCGGGTCCCTTAACGAATAGATTACTCGGTTGCCAATCTTTGTCCCTGTAACAATATTTTTTGCTTTTAGGACCGATAACTGCTGTGATACCGCCGATCCCTCACTATGGAGCAGGCTTTGAATCTCATTGACGCTTTTTTCACCCTCAGCAAGCACCTCTAAGATGCGAATCCGTAATGGGTGAGCAAGTGCTTTGAAAAAATCTGCTTTAAATTGCTGTAACTCTTCATTCAATCGTTATTTCCCTCACTTCCTGTTTTGACAAAACTCTTCTCTTTTCTTCGTTTTCCATGGTCCCTTTCGAGAGCTGCGTACATTCTTTAAAAACAAAATGTTTGCAGCCGAGACACTTCTGTTGGTTTAACTGTGTTAGGGCATAGTCAATGGCTTCGCCCGTATGCTCAAAAAAATGCTCTTCTCCAATTAAATCGAATAAGCCAGTCTTTTTTAATACGGTTAAAGGCTGCGAATTGACTCCCGAAATTAGAACAATCCCATGCTTTGAAAAAGTCGTTACAATTCTCGTAAGGTGGGCATCCCCAGTCCAATCCATAAAAGGCACTCTTCCCATCCTGAGCAGTAGCACCCTTGGTTTATAGTGGATGGTATTCATAATTGATTGAGCGAAGGTTTGAGCAGCACCAAAAAACAACGGACCTTCTACATTGTAAATCGCAATTTGCGGACAATCCCTCGTATCCGAAACTAAGCTTTCGATTTTGTTATGCTTTACTTTATGGTTGGGCAATGCTTTAACGGTCACCATATGGTCGCTCATCCGCTTCGTAAAAAGAATAACTGCGAGAAGCAGCCCGACCTCTACAGCAACTGTAAGGTTGATGAATACAGTGAGTAGAAATGTGACTAACAAAACAAGTGAATCCTCTGTCTTCGTCTTAAGCACATGGAAAAAGACCTTCTTCTCGCTCATATTCCAAGCGACCACCATTAAGATGGGAGCCATGCTTGCTAAAGGAATTTTTGAAGCAAGAGGTGCAAACAGTACCAACATTAATAGTACCATAATACCATGAGTGACTCCTGAAATGGGGGATACAGCCCCGTTTTTAATATTGGTTGCCGTCCGGGCAATAGCCCCCGTTGCAGGGATACCTCCAAATAGCGGTGTAACAATGTTTGCAATTCCTTGACCGACAAGCTCTCGGTTACTGTGATGCTTGCTATTTGTCATCCCGTCCGCAACAACAGCAGAGAGCAATGATTCAATGGCACCCAAAATGGCGATGACAAAAGCAGGTCGAAGAAGCTGGATCACCCTTTCATAGGTGATTTCTGGAAAATGAAAGCTAGGCAATGTTTTCGGAATTTCTCCATATGTAGACCCAATCGTAGCAATCTGTGATGGATAAAATATACCAGCGATAATGGTAGAAAGAACGAGACCAATTAATGGCCCTGGAACTTTCGGAAGAATCCTTGGAGTGAGGATCATTGTAACAAGGCAAATACAAGCTGTTAAAATGCTGTATCCGTTCATCGTACCGATATGCTTTGCAATTTCCTTGATATTATCGATAAAAAATTCATGACTTTTCACATTTTGTAGACCTAGAAAATTGGCGATTTGTCCGACGAAAATGATGACTGCAATCCCAGAGGTAAACCCAATCGTAACCGGCCTCGGGATAAATTTAATGAGAGAGCCAAGCTTAAAGACGCCCATTAGGAATAGAATAATCCCCGCTAAAAAACCAGCAATTAGTAAATTTTCATACCCATAGGTGACAACGATACCAAACAAAATCGGAATAAATGCTCCCGTTGGTCCACCAATTTGGTACCTCGATCCCCCTAATAAAGAAATAAGAATTCCCGCAATAATCGTTGTGTAGATACCGTATTCTGGTTTTACACCTGAGGCAATCGCAAATGCCATCCCAAGAGGTATCGCAATAACACCAACGACCAGCCCGGAAAGCAAATCCCGTTGAAAGCTTTGAAGACTGTACCCTTTATACCTTCCTGTGAAAAACCATTTCTGTTGCATAATCAACCCTTCTTTTATAATAATAATTTGTATATTCGTATATTTGATTATTTGAATATACTATTATATGAATCTACACATTTATAAGGGAAATGTCAATTGCATTCTTTAGATATGAATGACGGTATCTTCTTTCCTTGACAATAATTGTCACGAAATGACAACTCTTCTAAATAACTGAAGAAAATCCGACAACAAAAATGCGGGAAATGTCAAGTCCTGCGCTTTCCCGAGAAATATTTTTTAATTCTGATTTCCCGTCGGGCTTTGTCTCTCAGGCCTAACATTAGAATTCCTGACCAAGCATTTTAGTTTGTTTCTGTTTAAAACAGAAGTATCATATAATGGAAGAGAATAATGCGAAAAAGGGTGATTTGATGAAGGCAGTAGTTCATGCAGAACAACTAGGAATAGATGGACTTACATATAGGGATATTGAGGAAACCCAGCCTCAAGCTGGTGAAGTGAGAGTTCGGCTAAAAGGAGCAGGACTTAATCATCGGGATTTGTTTGTGCTAACAAGACATAAGGAAACAGACCCACCACTCATTATTGGCTCTGATGGAGCGGGAATTGTTGATGCAGTGGGTGAAGGTGTAACAAATGTTAAGGTAGGAGATGAAGTCATCATCAACCCAGGACTTGGCTGGAGAGAGAAAACCGAGGCCCCGCCAGCAGGGTTTGAAATCGTTGGTCTCCCATTTCACGGAACCTTCGCGGAAAAAATCGTCATTCCGGCTGAAAATGCGGTGCCAAAGCCAAAGTTTCTCACCTGGGAAGAAGCAAGTGTCCTTTCCCTTGCAGCTCTTACAGGGTATCGCGCTTTGTTCACAAGGGGAAAGGTCGAGAAGGGGATGAAGGTTCTTATCCCAGGAATCGGTAGTGGAGTCGCAACCTTCCTTCTCCAGTTTGCAAAAGCTGCTGGAGCTACCGTCTATGTCACCTCTCGTTCTGAGGAAAAATGTAAAAAAGCACTCGAGATGGGGGCTGATAAGGCTTTCAACAGCAACGAAGATTGGACAAAAGCTCTCGGTGGAGAGAAAATGGATCTCATTATTGAGTCTGTTGGCGCAGCTACCTTTAATAAATCTCTTGATCAGCTTCGCTTAGGGGGCACGATGGTAACTTTCGGTGCGTCGGCTGGCGATGTCGTTGAATTGGATTTAAGAAGATTTTTCTACGGCCAATTTAATCTCCTTGGAACGACGATGGGGAGCGGAGAAGAATACAGGGAAATGCTTGCGTTCATCGAGAAGCATGAAATTAGACCTGTTCTTGATCAAACATATCAACTAAGCGAGTTTAAGGAAGCATTTGAGAGAATGGAAAAGGCAGAACAGTTAGGAAAAATTGGTTTTGTAATTGAGTAAGCTGAAGCAAGGGAGTTCCCTTGCTCTTATTTTTTTATTTAACTTATGGAAAATTCACATCATTCCGTTTAATATGAATAATAAGACCTTACTTGAAAGGATTTGTCTAAATGGTGCTCTCATTAAAAAATGTTTCTCTTATTCGAAACGGAGCTGTGATTCTGGATGATATTAGCTGGGAGGTGGAAAAGGGAGAGCATTGGGTCCTGTTTGGATTAAACGGTGCTGGAAAGACAGCGCTCTTAAATCTATTGAATGGCTACCAATATCCATCAAAGGGGTCCGTGCAGGTACTAGGAAAGGAATTTGGCAAGGTAGACATCCGAGAACATATCCGTCGAAAAATAGGACTGGTCTCTTCATCCTTACAGGAACGGTTTTATCAGACGGATAGTGCTTATGAGATTGTTTTAAGCGGTGCGTTCACATCCATCGGTCTCTACGAATCACCTAATGATCAAATGCGCCAGAAGGCCATCTCACTCATGAGGGATCTCGGTTGCTTAGAATATGCCGACCGGGAGTACGAGACCCTTTCTCAAGGGGAAAGACAGCGAATTCTTATCGCGCGAGCTCTCATGAATGATCCGGAAATTCTCATTTTGGACGAACCTACGAATGGACTTGATTTTATCGCAAGGGAAAAGCTGTTAGAGACAGTGGAGAACATTTGCCAATCGAAAAACGGACCGAACCTTATTTATGTGACCCATCATGTGGAAGAAATATTGCCGGTTTTTAGCAAAACCCTTTTACTTAGAAAAGGAAAGGTATTTGCCTCAGGAAAAACAGAGGAAATGATATCAGAACAAGTACTGTTCGAATTTTTTGGGATGGATGTTGAGGTGCTTTGGAGTAACGGCCGACCCTTGCTTTCCAAAAAAAATAAGGCTATCTATGGATGATAGCCTTATTTTCGTGCTTGACTCTTTTTCAAAATGAAAAGGTAAAGCAAAATCGAGGTAGAAACAGACAACGCAGAAAATAGATAAATGCTGCTATACCCGAGCACATGGGCAATTTGCCCAAAAAACATGGCACCGACACCTACTCCTAAATCAAAGAAGGAGAAGAAGGTGGCATTCGCCATTCCTCTGCGGTGAGGAGCTGCCTCTTTGACGGACCATGCTTGAAGGGCAGGCTGCACCGTACCAAAGCCTAAGCCATATAGCAAACCAGCAAGGTATAGAACGCCGCTGTTTGGCAGCCAAGAGAGCAGCAGCATCGCGATGATAATTAGAATCGTACCTGGAATGAAGACGGCTTGGTGACCCTTTTTGTCATAGAGTTGACCAGCAAAGGTCCTAGAAATTAATAATGCAAAGGCGTAAAGAAGAAAATACCATTCGATGCCCGAAATATGTTCTTGCGCGGCATAGATCGGCAGGAAGGATGCGATTCCTCCAAAGGTCACCGTGATGAAAAATAGTAATAAAGATGGAGGGATGGCTGTTTTTTCGAAAACATCCCATTTCTTTTGCGGTACGGCAACAGGTTCTACCTTTTTGTAGCGAATAAATGAAGAGAATATAAGTGCCATTAAACCGAGTACGGCGCAAATGAGAAATAGTTGAGTAAAGGATATTCTGCCCGCTAAAGCAAGACCCAAGGTTGGACCGATGGCGAGCGCGATATTTCCAGAGAGGCCATAGTAGCCCATCCCTTCTCCTCTTCGGTGGGCAGGAATAAGGTCAGTAGCTATTGTTCCCGAAGCAGTTG
>DLCS01000110.1:0-2510 GCA_002480735.1 Bacillaceae bacterium UBA7792
AGATGCACGGCTTCATAAGGCACTCCTAATCGCTTTAAGGTTTTTTCATTGCTACCAGTTGATGCAACGGTTAAATCAAATACCTTGGCAATCGAGGTCCCAAGAGTTCCTTGATACTTTTCCTTTTTCCCCATCATATTGTTTGCTGCAATACGACCTTGTCGATTAGCTGGACCTGCTAATGGGATCATCGCTTTCATACCGCTTATATAATCCACCACTTCAACCGCGTCACCAACAGCATAGATGTCTTCATTTGAGGTTTGTAGGAATTCATTGACGATGATTCCGCCACGTTCACCCAACTCAAGCCCCGCATCTCTGGCTAGCTCATTTTCTGGTCGTACACCGATTGACAAAATCGTCATATCGGTTTCAAGCTCCATTCCGTCTGCAAGAATGACCTTTTTGCCTTCGTCAGCAAAGGCCTGAACCCCATTTTCAAGGATGAGCCTAACACCCTTTTCCTTCAAGTGCTTGTGTAAAATCGCAGCCATTTCGTAATCAATGGGAGCCATAATCTGATTACCCATTTCCACAATTGTTACTTCGATTCCCCGTTCAACCAGGTTCTCAGCCATTTCAATGCCGATAAAGCCCCCGCCGATCACAACTGCTTTTGAAGGCTTCTCATCATCGACAAAGCCCTTTATCCGATCGGTATCAGGAATATTTCTTAATGTAAATAATGTTTTATTTTCTGAAAGACCTGGAATGGGTGGCACAATAGGCCTAGCACCTGGTGAAAGCAAGAGCTTATCATAGGATTCCTGATAGATTTCCCCTGTTTGTAGATCTTTTATTTCGATCGTCTTCTGCTCTGGATAAATTCGAACAGCCTCGCTTAGATTCCGAATATCCAAATTAAAGCGCTTCGACATGCCTTCAACCGTTTGCACTAGGAGCTTATTTCTTTCCTTAATCGTTTCCCCGATATAGTAAGGAAGGCCGCAGTTGGCAAAGGAAATGTATTCTCCTCTTTCAACTAAAATGATCTCCGTATCCTCACTTATTCTTCTTAGTCTCGCCGCAGCTGTTGCTCCGCCGGCCACGCCACCAACGATGATTACTCTTTTCCCCATGATGATCCCTCCAAAATTAGAAATTCACTCTATTTTCATCATACCCAGCAAGGTATAAGTCCTCGCAAAAAAAATATATGTTCCATATACCCTTATAGGTATATTGTATTCCAAAAATAAAAAAAGTCAACAGATGAATATCTGCCGACTTAACTACTTTTCGTTAGGGACTCTAGCAGCAAGGATGGTAGTTTAAAAGTATCCTTGTCAATATTGATGAGAAATTCCTCAGAGTCTTCATTTGCATTCAATATTTTGATTTCCTTCATTTCTTGATGGAGCCTTTCCATTTTTCGATCCAGCTCTGCTGCTGTTGTTGCAGCTTCCTTTAATTCGTTCGTAACCTTTTCTGGAACCACTTTATTGTATTTGTAAAAAATCTTATGCTCAAGGCTAGCCCAGAAATCCATTGCGATTGTTCTAATCTGGATTTCAACGGGAATATGCACTTCACGATCAGACATATATATAGGAATTTCCACGATTAGATGTAGACTTTGATATCCATTTGGCTTAGGGTTTTGAATATAGTCTTTTGTAGTAATTAATTTGACATCCTTTTGCTTCACAAGCATGTCACTGATCTTATAGATATCTGAAATAAATGAGCATGTGATTCGTATTCCCGAAATATCCTTAAGGTTTTCGCGAATGGACGGTAAGGATAATTCATGGCCCTTTCGGATCATTTTCTTTAGAATACTTTCCGGTGATTTTACTCTTGATGTGACATGCTCAATGGGATTATAGTCGTGAATATGGAGAAATTCTTCCTTCAGAATATTAATCTTCGTGTTCATCTCATCGAGCGCAAACTTATACGCCATCATGAACCTTGTTAGTTCAACTTTTAGTTCCCTTAAATCCTGTAAATCCATTCGGTCACTCTTCTCTCTTCAAATTTTTAAGCTGGATCATTTTCTCTGGTGGGAAGACAAGGCGACAAATTATCTTAGCTATTTGGTCATAATCAGGATTGCTTCCGCTTTCATTTTGGATTTCCGGTATTTTTTCAACGAGGGCCATAATCGACCACGATAACGTTTCTAAACTTAAGTCCTCCCAAGCAAACCCATTTTCTTTTACCTGCTCCAGGCCCTTGAGAATTTGCATATATATTTTTCGCTTTGCTTCAAATAATGCCTCGGCCAATTCCTCATCACGATGGAGCAATTCCGGTAGGACTCTATACAGGCCCAGCTTGTCTAACCGTTCAAAATGGGCTTTCAATAAAATCGCTAAAGAAGATTCCGGATCGACATTGAGCCAATTCGGCTCCGGAGGCATCATACTTTCTAATTTATCCTTTAGGAGAGACAACAGCAGCTGACGTTTATCCGAAAAATACCGGTAAAAGGTCCCTGTCGCTACCCCAGCATGGGAGGCTATTTCCTTGGCTGTGGTGTTCTCGTATCCCTTTTCGGCAAT
>DLCS01000110.1:2557-10387 GCA_002480735.1 Bacillaceae bacterium UBA7792
CAAACAAGATATTGCCACTCTTTAACAGGGCTTGTCTTTTTTCCAAAGCACGAGCTTGCTTCGGTATTGTTGGGAAATACCCAGTTTGTATTTCATTGTTTTCTGACATTGCCGCCACCTCAGCTTTTATTATACCATAGCCCAATGAAAAGATGAATTTAAGTTCATGTTTTTGTTGACAGTATTGCTCTCGCGTGCAATACTTGAACTATGGTTCATGTTTATTTGTTTGAAATGTTTTACACCCCTTAAATAATCATGTCTAGAATAAATAAACATGATCTTTTTTTATGAGAAATGGTTTGAACAATTACGACATGATATATGCAAAAATTCGTAGAACATTCTGTTTGAAATCATGTTTTGTCATGCTTTATAATAGATATAATTACAGTTCTATTAATAGATGGAGGGTGGAAAAAGATGACAAAAAACCCTGAAAAGAAAATCGCTGTGAATTCGCAGATTTCCCTAAAAGGCTTGGTAAAAGCTATTTTTAATGATACCATCCATGTTCAAATCGGGGGAAAGGTCATTACCTTGCCGATTGCTGACTTAAATACGAATAAGCTTGAAAAAAATATGTAATTCCTATAAAACAAGACAAAAGCCGATGAGTTCTTCCTCACCGGCTTTTTCTTATTCGGGAAAAGAATCTTGTCATTTAATCCTTTACAGCGGCTTCAGCTGCAGTTTGCCTTAAATGGGTCTTCAAAATCTTGCCAACCCCATTCCGTGGTAGCTGCTCTAAGAAAAATACTTTTCTAGGTGTTTTATGCTTTGCTAGTCTTTGCTGACAAAATTGAATGAGCTCTGTTTCCGTTACGGCCGAGCCTGGTTTTTTCACGACACAGGCAACCATTTCCTCTCCCATTCGCTCATCGGGAATCCCGACGACCGCTACCTCAGACACCCCCTCATGTGTACTCAATATTTCCTCCACATCACGAGGATAAAGGTTGAAGCCGCCGCGAATGATGAGATCCTTTTTCCGATCCACAATAAAGAGATAGCCGTCTTCATCCATTCTTGCCATATCCCCAGTGAACAGCCAGCCGTCTTTTAATACTCGCTTTGACTCTTCCTCATTTTGAAAATAACCAGGGGTGACGTTATCCCCTCGAACAATCAATTCCCCAACCTCTCCTCGAGGAAGCTCCTTCCCATCATCATCGACAATTTTGATTTCAACTCCTGGAATGGGGATGCCAACGGATCCAGGCTTGATGATCCCATCTTTCGTATGTGCGGTTACTACTGGAGCCGCCTCAGAAAGTCCATACCCCTCGAGTACATCCGCATTGAATTTTTGCTTAAAGGCGTGTATCAGCGCAACAGGGAGTGGCGCCGAGCCTGAACCAATCGATTCCAGGGAGGATGTATCATATTCATCTGCTTGTGGAAAGGCAATCATCGCATGAATCATGGCTGGCACAGCGGAGAAAGATTTCACCCTATGCTTCTCGATTGCCTCAAACACTTCTTTCAATTCAAACTTTGGAAAGACAACAATCGAGCTCCCCGTCAGATAACAGGTATTTGAAATCGTTAACCCATAGACATGTGCTAACGGAAGGACACCAATGGTCGTACTTCGTTCGTCTGTATCATGGTGCTTAACCGAGTTGGCAGCGTTCGAATAGAGATTCTTATGGGTGAGGACGACTCCCTTTGGATTTCCTGTCGTTCCAGATGTATAAAGAATGATAGCTGTATCGTCCTCTGTGATCTCATTTTGTTCTGACTCAAGATCCACCGATGTCTTTCTTAGAACATCATAGAAATTGTAAGCCCTTTCATCAGTGGGCGCATCAACGACAATGAGAAGTGGTTTCTGCTCCAAGTCCTCCACGGCCAGTTCAACATTTTGCAAAATATGTGAGGAGGTAATAACGGCCTTTGCATTTGAATTCCGGGCGATAAAATGAATTTCTCTAGGATGGAGCATGAACATCACCGGAACAATGACAGCGCCTGCTCTCGTAATGCCTTGATAGGAAATGAGAACCTCAGGACAATTCGGCATACAAACGATGACCCGATCCCCTTTTTCGATCCCCATTTCACGCAATCCATTTGCCAGTTCATCTGCATACCTTTTCGTTTCCGTATTCGTAACGATTCGATCTTGAAAATAAAGAAATGGATATTCCCCATACTTACTAATATTCGTTTCTAGCAAATCTTTTAGTATCAACATGGTCCTCTCCTCTCAAATTAAGATTCCATATGACTTTTACCAGCAATTACCTTACACATAATTGACTGAAGACCCACCTCCTATTTGTATTGAAAGGCTGTTTTCATACGGATTGTGGCTCTGGAATGGCTCTAATGCCAGCCATTCCGTTTCATACACTGTGTCCAATACGCATCTATTGCCCAGCACTTTTCTCCGTTTTTTCAACAGATAACTGAATGAATTAACGTTACACCTAATCATTTCTTTCTCAATGATAACAATGTTTGAGAAAAGAGCTTTTAAAATATCGCTATGCTTCTTCATGCAAACTAGTTTTTCGTGTATATAAAATAAACATAACGATACTTACTAAAATGAGAAAAAAGATTCCAACAAATATATTTCGGTAAATGATGTCAAAGGCTGCCCCGTCCTGTAGCGATAAAAATAGCCCTGTAAGAGTGACCCCAAAACCGCCACCGATAAATTGGGTAAGCTGTGTCAGTCCCATTCCCGAACCGATTTTTTCAAATGGTAGAATTCGAGATACCTCATTTGAAAGGCTTGAGGTAAGGGCAGAAAAGGCTGGACTCATGACGATATAGGCAACAAGAAGGACATAGGGTGAAAGGGTGACGCCAAAGGCAAATATAAGTACAGCTAAACCAAGAAATAGTTGCCCTAGGAATAGAATTTGCTTGTTCCCAAACCGATCAATTAGGATGCCAATGAATTTTGCGGATATGGCAGATAAAATCGCACCAGGGAAAATGATCAAGCCAACCTCTGCCGCTCCCTTCCCATATACCTGGGTAAGAATAAGAGGCATTAAGAACAACGTAGAAAAATGAGTAATAAATGCAGCAAAGGCCATAAATAGTAGCTTCAAATATTGTAAATCCTTAAAAAGATCAGGTTGAATAAAGGGAACTTTTGCTTTTCGAAGATAGAATGAGAGTATGATAAATAAAATAATCGTTACCGCCAATAGACTGGTTGATAAAATGGAAAAATAGAGTAAAAGAGTTGTAATGCTCCCCATAGTCAAGAGCGCCCCTAATAGATCAAATCGCCCTTTCTTGACCTCCTCCTTAGGAAGTAGTCTTTGAAAAAGAGGTATAAGAAGCAAGACGAAGCAGGTGACACAAAATAGAAAATTCCAGCCCAGATACTGTGTGATGGCACCGCCAACTACCGGTCCCAAACCGAAGCCTAAGGAAGCCGCCGAGGCAATGAGTGCCATCGCCTTCCCACGCCTCGATATCGGAATATAGCGACCAGCAAGAACCATCGCCAGCCCAGGAACCGCTCCTGCACCTGTTGCTTGCAAAATCCTTGCGAAAAGGAGCACATAGAATCGATCCGCAAAGAAACCGATTACCGAAGCAATGCCAAGGATCACTAACCCGATTAAAAGCAGCCTTGAAATCGGAAGATAATCGGACAATCGACTAAAGGTCAAGGATGAAATGGCAAAGGCAATGGAATAACCGGAAACAATCCATGAGACGGTTGTCGAGGAAAGGGACAGCTCCGTTAATACCGTTGGCAGAGCCACATTAAACATGGTCGTATTCATAACGACCAACCAGACGGTAAAGCTCCAAACTAGTAGAACTCTATTCTCCTGTAGGGGTTCGATTCTACTTTCACTTATAACTGATACTGAGTATGGTGAAGACATAACATCACACCTAATATATAAATATCTAGTATGGATCAGAACGGCCAGCATTAGGCCGCTCAATGCCTAATTACGAAAAAACAGGCTAATAAAATGAACACAGAATCATTATATGTAGAAATATTCTGAATTATTTACTAATTACATTTTACAATATATTCATGTGAAATACAGCATTAAATAGACTTTTGTTAAAAAAACCAAAAATTAGAAGACCGAAAAAAATCCGCCAATCGAAATCGGCGGATTTAGTTCAAAAATTGTAGTATTTCCTCTTTTCGATTGCCCATACACTTGGCAGCCAAATCAATTAGTCTGTCCGTGTATGTGACCTCATCAAAGGAAACCTCTTCACCAAGGTTTTCATTGATGCGCAAATAATTCTCCCCAAGTAAATACCTACAATGATAGGTGACCGATTCTGAGGATAAATGTAGTGCCAAATCAAATAGCTTGGGCGTCACCTTAAATGATGGGAGCTGTACAGGCAACCATTGTTGCATTCCCCAACTCCCCCTCTCTTCATCACTGAAAACAATTTGCTGTTCTCCTGTCCCGATAGAGAGAATCTCAATATCCTCGATTTTTTCATGAAAATGCTTCATTGCTTCCGTTATACAGACTAACGAGGGGTTATTGGCCCACAGCCCTCCATCAATGGAAAGAAATTTGTTCTCTACGTTATTCGGAGGAAAATATACGGGGGCTGAGCATGAAGACAAGACCGCATCCCAAAGCTTGACAGATAGATCGGTCTCCTCACCGGAAGATCCAAAGTTCGATCGGTGAACATAAGGCTTCCCGTGAGTGAGATCAACAGCAGGGATGAGCAATGGCTTTTCGATATCTGCTAGAGTGTAATTCCCGAAAGCCCTTTGAAAGAACCGTCTCAAGAACCGATCACTATAGATTGTCCTCCATAATCCTAGCTTCGACTGACGACTAAATATCTTCTCTCCATATATTTGATAATCCTTGAGGACATCCTTCATTTCAAGCTTTAGAGCCACCGAGGCCGCAATAATCGCACCTGTGCTTGTCCCTGCAACTAGATCAAAAGCTTCTCCAATCGGTTTCCCAATTTCCTCCTCAAGTGCTTTAAGAATAGCGATCGCGAACACACCTCTAATTCCGCCACCATCAATGCATAGAACCTTCATGCTCGCTCCCTACCGCACTTCCGCGACAAGCTTTAATAGAAATTCATGAATGATGATTAACGCAGCAGAGAAGGTTGTTTCTTCCCGGTAGCCAGCTACATAATCCAAAGTAAAGTTCAGATTCCACAGACCATCATTTGCATCAAACAATAGCCCATACTTGATTTCCTCTCCGCTTAAATGATGCTCAAGAAAGGCCTTAATCTGAGGCTCAAGCTTCTTCGGTAATTTGAGTCCTAGCATCACATTATACGTTCCAAAGACATCATCAACCTCTAAGGAAAGTCCGTCTGCACCGAGTTCACTGAAAGGAGTCGCTTCAATATAAACAAACTCATTCTTGTTCACACGCAAATAATTAATTTGATTTTGTAAAAATGCCTGACCCTCCTCAGCTAAAAAGTTTTCGGTTTCCTTATCACATCTCTCAATATACACATTGGAAAAATCAACTGGATTCGTTTCCATCTTCTACCTGCTCCTTTTGTTAAGACTATGTTAATGTGCAGTGCCTTTGAAAAATACCTATTCCTGTTTATTTTGCCGTTTTTTGCTTCATTTTGCAAAATATAATAAAGGAGAGCATCTTGGACGCTCCCCCATGCTTATCCTATATTATCCATTTTCAATACAACCGGACAATGGTCACTCCCAAGCACTTCGTGATGTATCTCGGCATCCACGATATTTTTCTCAAGTTGCTCGGAAACAATAAAATAATCAATCCGCCATCCGATATTCTTTTCCCGCACCTTACTCATATAAGACCACCATGTATAGGAATCTGTCTTTTCTGGGTATAGATGACGGAAGGAATCAAGAAAGCCAGCCTGCAGCAGTGTCGTCATTTTTTCCCGCTCTTCATAGGTAAAGCCAGAGTTTCCGATATTTGACTTCGCATTACGGAGGTCAATCTCCTCGTGGGCGACATTTAGATCCCCGCAATAAATTACGGGCTTTATAGCGTTTAATTCAATCAAATATTCTCGGATTTCTTCCTCCCATTGTAGACGATAACCGAGGCGTGACAAATCCCGTTTGGAATTTGGTGTGTATACATTGACAAGGTAGAAGTCTTCATATTCTAAAATGATGCTTCTTCCCTCTTCTTCAGTTTCCCTTTCACCAATGCCATAACTCACGGACAATGGCTTCTTTTTGGTGAAGACAGCCGTACCAGAGTAGCCCTTTCTTTCGGCATAATTCCAAAATTGATGATAGCCTTCTAATTCAAGCTCAATTTGTCCTTCTTGAAGCTTTGATTCTTGTATACAAAAAATATCGGCATCCACTTGGTGAAAATAATCAAGAAATCCTTTTTTCACACAAGCACGAAGCCCGTTAACATTCCACGAAACCAATTTCATTGCCAATTTCTCCTTGCATGCTCTTTTTTCTGTGTTTTAACGAATAATTCTACTATACTATGAAAAAAGGAGATGATCACGTAATTAAGATTACCCCTCTCTTTTAAAATTCATGATTCTTGGCGAAGCTTATACAAGCAATAAGAGGAAGGAGGAGAGCAAAATGAAACGATTTCTTCTCTTGGTTTCGTTTATCATTCTATTAAGCTTTGGCTGGACTTACTTAGGGGAAAAATTTAAAGGCGACATGGACCACGTGAAGGAACAGGTCACAAGCCTTTTTGAAAATGGGGAGTTCAAGGAAATCGCGATGGGCTTTCTAGATAATGCCCGATTGTTTTTTGATCAAATGGAGAAAGAGGTAGAATCGGTCCCCGATTTAGCAAAGGAGGATTCGGTTGAAAAGCCAAAGCTTTTTACACCAACAGAGCAATCTTTTTCTATTCATAATATTGAGATTGGAGCGAAGAAAGCGGACGTCGAAGCGACCCTTGGCAAGCCACAAAGGGTATCCATCAATGAATATGGTTTGAATTGGCATACGTATCATCAAGACTATCATAACTTTGTTCAAGTCATGTACGATGAGCATGATCAGGTGGTTGCCCTGTTTACGAATCAGGATTTGATCGCATCCACCAAGAATATCAAGCTCGGAAGCTCAAAGAGTTCGATTCGTGAGCAACTGGGTGAACCAACAACGAGGATTCGCAAAGGTCTGGTGATTTATGAGCTTCAAGGCGATAATGACTACGACGTTTTCCATATGGATGGTTGCTATATTACAATTTTCTATGATGTTCATGAGAATAACACGGTCACTGCCATTCAAATGATTGACGAGAATCTTGAGGAGCAAAAAAAGGATTTCTATACGAAAGCAAGTGACTCATTGCGCGAGGGCTTTGAGCTGCAGATGTTTGATCTGACCAATGCCGCCCGTGTTCAGCATGGCTTGAATCCCTTAGTCTGGGACGAAAAGGCTCGAGGAACCGCCAGAAAACATAGTGCCGATATGGCAGAGCATAATTATTTTAATCATACCAATCTGAAGGGCCAATCCCCCTTTGATCGTATGTTGGCTGACCAAATCACCTTTACTGTAGCCGGTGAGAATCTTGCATACGGTCAATTCAGCAGTATTTTTGCCCATGAGGGCCTGATGAACTCGATGGGACACCGAGAAAATATCCTGAAAAAAGATTTCCATTACCTCGGTGTTGGGGTTGCCTTTAACGGGGAATTACACCCATACTATACACAAAACTATTATACAAAATAACGAAACTCCGTTTTGGCGCTGAACGGAGTTTCGTTCCTTTTATAGAGTCAAGACTCACCTATTCCATTTCACCTGTCCAAGCTAGCATGCCACCGTTAATATTGATGACATGGAAGCCTTGCTGCTCTAGATACTGACAGGCGAGGGTGCTTCTG
>DLCS01000111.1:0-5276 GCA_002480735.1 Bacillaceae bacterium UBA7792
GGCAGATATATCCATTTGTTCTTCCGTTTTTGGTGATGATTTTTTGTCTGAGGACGAGCCCGCAGTATCGTTAAAGTTGATAAGATTCGGTGTGAGAATGACGCATAGAAGAATGGCCGCTGCCGTCGCTACTGAAGGGATGATCCAGGAGCGTTGTTTCTTCTTATTTAGCTTTAATGTGATATTTTGATAAATATCACGAGGATCGCGATGATCTTTAATCTTTGGCATATTTTGCAGTAACTCCTCAAGCTGCTTATCACTCCACTCTGATTTTCTCACCGTCGGTCCCCTCCTTTGCCATTCTATCTTCCATTTCCTTCTTTAAAACCTTTAATGCTCGATGCTGGGTAGTCTTAACCTTACTTTCTGTCCAGCCTAATGCTTCAGCTGTTTCGATGATGGATAATTCCTGTATGTACCTCATGATAATAACCATTCTTTGATCCATCGTACATTTATCTAGACACTGATAAATCATGCCCACTTCCTCTTTATGGAGAGCAATCTCTTCAGGTATCGGACTATCATCCTTTACCTGTCCGGTCGACCAATCAAACTTTTCCGCCAGCTTTTGCTTCCATCCCTTTTGTTTGCGAAAATGATCAATCGCTACATTTCTTGCAATCGAAAATAGCCATGTTTTCTCACTACTTTTACCCTCAAAGCGTTCATAGGATTTTAACACTCGTATATATACTTCTTGAACAAGATCCTCTGCTTGCTCGCGATTCTTGACCATATAAAAAATAAATTGAAAAACGTCCTGATGATATTTCGAATAAAGCTCATCAAAAACGGAGTCCATTGGTTTCCCTCCCCGTTCAACAAATTAGTCGATAAAGGTTAAAAAAAGGTTACAAAAAAATAAATATCTACCACTATAAATATAGTATTTCTAAACCAAAAAAGGAAGAAGTTTCTTACAACCCTCTTCCTTTTTATAATTATCGATGTTTCTTGTGAATCAAGATTTATCTTCATGATTCTTGCTGTTATTTCATTTTTCAGGGAATAAAAAAGGAAAATGTCGTTCCGAGTCCCTCTTTGCTATGGACGGAGATATTCCCCTTATGGCCCTCAATAATGTTCTTAGCAATCGCCAAGCCTAGGCCGGTTCCTGATCTTCCTCTTGTCCTAGCTTTGTCTCCCTTATAGAAGCGTTCAAATACAAAGGGCAGGTCTTCTTCTGCTATGCCAATCCCTGTATTAAATACCTCCACATGAATCCCTTTATCATCTGAGTATCCTGTGACCTTAATGACGCCATTGTCCTCTGTATGCCTGATCGCATTATCGATTAAATTGGTTAGAACCTGTTCAATTCTGTCGCCATCAAAGCTAAAATGAGACTCTAGCTTCTCAAATTCACTCTGGAGAAGAATCCCTTTTTCCTTGGCCAAACCATGAAATTTCCGTATGATTCTCTCAAAATATGGCTTTACCTCGATCTCACTTATCACTAATTGAATATGACCTGCTTCCATACGAGCAAGATCAAGAAGCTCGTTGACAAGCCGCCCCATTCTCAAGGATTCATCATAAATGACGCGAGACATTTCCATTACTTCTTCCGGAGATGCAGCAATTCCATCGACAATGGCCTCACTATAACCCTGCATCATGGAAATAGGAGTTCTTAATTCATGCGAAACATTAGCAATAAAATCCTGGCGTAGCTTATCAAGCTGTCTTTCTTCTGTCATATCGCGAACGACCGCAACAGCACCACGTATAAATTTATTATTGTAAAGCGGGCTAACAAGAATGACCCAGAATCGTCCTTGCACAGATATTTCACCAATCTGCTCCTTTTCGGTATCGACGGCAAGCTGAAAAAGCTCCATCACCTTCGAGGGCACTTCCTCAGAACCCCTTGATTTTCCATCCTGCTCAAAATACCAATCCTGCAAAAATCTCTCCGCAGGTGGGTTCGTAATCAGAATCGTTCCATCACGATTAAAGGTAATGACTCCGTCGACCATGCTGCTTAAAATACTAGCCAACTGTTCCTTTTCCTGACTAAGAGCATTCAAATTAAACTTCAACTGTCTCCCCATTTGATTAAAAGCAGTGGCCAGCTCCCCAATTTCATCATTTGTTAAAATAGGAACCTTCGTGTCAAACTTTCCTCGTGCTATTTCAAATGCGGCTTGCTTCATTTTCCGCAGTGGAGCATTGATTCTCGTTGCTAGAAAGAAGGCAAATATCGTTGTTAGGATAATAGCCACTCCCGCAGCTAGTAAAATAAATTTCTTTGTTGACCTCGTTGTTTCTTCCATAACGGATAGTGACTGCATGATAAAGACTGCCCCGTTGTCTTTGCCAGCTTGATGTATGGGAACACCAATGATCAAGAGCTGTGAATCCTCTTTATTACTAGCCGTAAAAGAAGCCATTTTCTTGACCATTTTATCATTCTTAAAAACCCCATATAATTCAGGATCATCCAAGAAAAATTCCACAGGCAAATCAAGCGTTTCTTTCATGTTTGGGGAAGCATAATATTCATCCTTATTATAGACAATCATTGCCTCGGTCACATCGTCGAGAAGTTCCCATGAAATTTGAAGGCCGATACTCTCTTCCTGATCCTCTAAGAAGTGGGAGATTCGATAAGCTGTTTTTTCCAGTTCATCCTCGGCCTCATCAATATGATAGTTCTCGAAAAACTCAAGCAGCATGACCGTCAAAATAAACAGGACGAATGATACAAGTAAAATAAATGTGAACCATAGCTTACCTACAACACTTCGCCAAAACATCATTCATTGATGACCTCAAACTTATACCCGACGCCCCACACGGTGACAATCATTCGTGCCGCTTCATCAGATACCTTGTTGAGTTTTTCCCTTAAGCGCTTTACATGAGTATCCACCGTTCTCAAGTCTCCGAAAAATTCATAATGCCAAACCTCTTTCAAGAGCTGCTCCCGATCAAATACCTTATCTGGTGACTTTGCTAGAAAATAGAGGAGCTCGTATTCCTTTGGAGTCAAGCTGACTTCCTTCCCATCGGCTAACACTCTGTGAGCATCGTTATCAATCGTCAGATGTGGAAACACAATCACATCTTTCGTTGTCGTTTCTGTTTGCAAATAGGAGGTGCTAGACGATCTTCTAAGAAGTGCCTTTACTCGTAGGACAACCTCCCTCGGGCTGAATGGCTTAACAATATAATCATCCGTACCTACTTCAAAGCCCTGTACACGATTTACTTCTTCACCTTTTGCGGTTAACATGATGACAGGAGTTGATTTCTTCTCCCGTAACTCACGGCAAACCTCAATCCCATCCTTTCCTGGCATCATCAAATCGAGCAGGATGACATCATAATCATTTGCAAACGCCTTTGCTAATGCTTCGTTTCCATCCTCCGCTTCATCGATTACATAATCTTCTCTTTCTAAATACATTTTTAACAAGCGTCTAATTCTTTCCTCATCATCTACCACTAAAACTCTCACTTCTTTTTCCATTGAACGATCCCCCTTGGACTTGTTTTTTTCGAAAAATGCCTTCACGATTGTGAAGGCATATAGGATAATTATCCTGCATAGGAATGCAATCCAGCAATAACTAAATTGACTGCGATTAGGTTAAACATAATGATAGCAAAACCGATTACCGCAAGCCATGCTGATTTTTCCCCATGCCAGCCCTTTGCAAGACGTAAATGCAAGAAAGCCGCATAGAACAACCAGGTAATAAGTGCCCACACCTCTTTCGGATCCCAGCCCCAAAAGCGTGTCCATGCTATTTGTGCCCAAATCATCGCAAAGACAAGTCCTCCGAGGGTAAAGACTGGAAAACCGATGAGAACAGAACGGTAGCTTATTTCATCTACTAGATCCAATTTGATATTTTTTGTAAGCGGCTGTAACGCTGCGCCAATTCGCTTGCGTAAAGCAAGGCGGATGACAATGTATAGGCCGAGCCCTACCATTAAGGACCAAACGACAGTATTCAGCTTCTTTGCATTGATGATGGCAGGCATTTCGACAAGCGGTTCGAAGGTTCCTTTGTCAACGACCTCCCACTCATGCGGCCCAATCAATGCAGGCATACGATATTCAACTGTATCTTCCTTATCGCTTTTATTTATATAGTTGTAGGTTGCCTTGTAATCAGTTATCGCAAAGGTTGATGTAACGGCAACAAAGCCCATCACAGAAACGATGGAATACATAATGACCTCTAACCAGAACGTACTTTTACTCCGTTTTGTATGGTCAATAGCCTTCACTAAATAAATCAATGCGGCTCCAAAGCTGATCGCAAGAATCGCTTCACCCAATGCTACTGTTGAAACATGGATCTGCAGCCAGTAACTTTGCAATGCTGGGATTAGAGGTGAAATCTCTCTAGGGAACATGCTTGCATAAGCAATGATAAGTAAGACGATCGGGAGTACAAACAACCCTAGAATAGATGTTCTATAAATGAAATAAATGATAATAAAGGCAAGTACAAAACACATGCCAAAAAAGGTCGTATATTCAAATAGATTACTTAGCGGGGCATGCCCAGCAACGGCCCATCTTGTAATAAAAAATCCAAGCTGGGAAATAAAACCGATGATCGTAATGGTAATCCCTATTTTTGCCCATTTATCATAGGATTTGATTTCTTCGAGGCCCTTTTTTTGTCTAATGGCCCCTCCAAAAAAAGGAATTGCCACTAAATATAAAATAAATGCAACCAATAAAAGGTTTGAACTTAGACTAGCCAACCTATTTCCTCCTTAATCGAGTAAAGTAACCGGCACAAGCTCCCTTAGATCCGTGAAAATCAAACAATATGATTCTTTACTTTTCTTCCTGTAGTTGATCCTTAGGCTCCCCAATTCCAGATCCTTCTAAAACAAAACTGATTTCTTTTTTCAGACCATACCAGTTTTTGTTCGTATGTGCTGCCACCCATATTTCATTTTCATTTCTTCGAATCCAAATTCTTCGATGATTCCAGTAAGAACCTTGGGCTACACCTACCATAAAGATAAATCCACCCAAAGCAAAGATCCATAGGGTTAAATCCTTACGAACCGTGAGACCTGAAACATCTTTTGTCTCAATTCCGGCAAACTTCATTTGATATTCATTGTCCCCAAAAGGTTCTACCGTTTGTTGAATGGCTACAAAACTAATTTCTCCATCAGGCTTATCTGGAGTGAGCATTTTGAAAATAAATGCAGGATTATTAGGAATTCTTGATTTTGTTGTCGGTTCTCCGTCTTCATTGAACTCAAAATCAGGGAAGTAGCTCATCACTTCA
>DLCS01000111.1:5376-17712 GCA_002480735.1 Bacillaceae bacterium UBA7792
TTGTATCCGTTTCCGAGATCGTACGTTGATTCCGGATCATTTAAATCGACGGTAATCGTTCCTAGTTGCTTCTCGGTGCTTTTGTTAACCATAGTAAATGACATCTTCGTCAATTCATCTAGCTTATACTCCATTTGATAAAGCGCAAAGCCCTCAAACTTCAATGGTTCGTTCACTCGGATGTTTTCTTCCTTTACCTTCTCAAGCTTTGCTTCTTCCCCAGGTACTGAGTTGTCGGCCTTCTTATAGAGGACAACATCAGATTGATAGTTTTTTGCAACCATTCCTGCATTATCGAGCGCTTCACTAAACGCTTTATTATCCTTGTCCTTATCATATACCTCTAATGTAAATTCCTTATTTTTGAGGTAATATTCCCCATTTGTTTCTGGGATGACTTTTGTTTCCCCTTCGCGAATCCACAGCATATCGTCAACATACATACCTGGGACAAACCGAAGCATTCCCGCAAATAGAAAAATAATCAAGCCGCAGTGGTTCACATAGGGTCCCCAACGGGAAAAACGGCCTTTTTCAGCAAGGATATTTCCATCCTCTTCACGAATCGTATAATGCTTTGCTTTTAGGCGCTCCTTCACTTTTTCGAAGGATTCATCACTACTTCCTGTATCTGTCTTTCCAAATAACCGTTGACGTTTCAGAAAACTCTCATGTCTTGTGACTCTTTGCTTTTTTAAGGCACGATACAACGGCACTACCCGGTCTATACTACAGATGACAAGGGACACCCCGATGGAGGCCATAAGCAATAAGTACCACCATGAGCTATATAAATCATGGAAACCTAATTGATAATAGAGTTTTCCGAGACTGCCATATTGATCCGCATAATACTCCACAGGTGGAATATTCTGGGGAATATACATTTGCTGAGGAAAAACAGTCCCTAAGGCTGATGCAATGAGGGTGATAACAATGAGCCAAACGCCGACCTTAACCGATGAAAAAAAGTTCCAGATCTTATCGATAAATGTCTTATTATAGGTTTGAGAACGACGAGCACTGCCCTCATATCTCATATCATGAAGCTTTCCTTCAGCCTTTTCTTCAATCAACGTTATCCCACAGGATTCACAAAGAACAGTTCCGTGCGGATTGACATGCCCGCATTCGCATTTTACTTCTTTCATTATGATAACTCCTCATACCCTTATGGTTTTATCTCTTCCATCATCTCAATCACGACATCTTCATTGATAATTTCTCCCTTATGGATCTTCACAATTTTTCCTTCTTTATCAATAAGGAAGGTGATTGGGAGAGGGTCAACTCCATAAGCTGTTAATACTTCCTGTTTCTTATCATTTAATATTGGAAAAGTAAGGCCATGTCGCTTAATAAATTCATTTATGACAACATCTGATTCTCCAATATTGACTGCTAACACTTGAATTCCATTATCTTTATTTTTCTGATATTGACTTTCCATGTAGGGCATTTCTCGCTTACAAGGTTTGCACCAAGTTGCCCAGAAATTTAGGAGAACTCCTTTTCCTTCGTAATCAGAAAGACGATGCTTTTCACCATTCATATCCGTTAGAACAAAATCAGGTGCCTTTTTACCTTCCTCTACTTTCTCCATATCATCCTTCGTGAAATTTGAATATAAGGTGTAAACAACGGCAGCCCCAAGCAGGATCAGGATGACCGTGCGTATGATTAGACGCTGCTTCTTCATATGTATTCTCCCCCTAGATAGAACAAAATTTGCGCAGTCGAAATTATTATATCACTTTTCAACATCCACATATTGTTTTCACTATCGCTATGTGTGACACTTCTATGAATTTTTTATTAAGTGAAAAATTTCACATCTTGCGTATTACCTCATTTTTTAGATACATTGGAAAATCATGATTTAGAGGCGGTTGCTAACGTGCGAAGCTGCTTGACCTCGTGCGGCGTCAATTCTCTCATATCACCTACATTTAAGCCCTGCAAGGATAGAAAACCATATCTTTCTCTTTTTAGCTTCATGACAGGGTGTCCGATCGCCTCGAGCATTCTCCGAACCTGCCTGTTTCTCCCCTCATGAATAGCGATCTCCATAATCGCTGTCTGTTTCCTTTTATCAAAGCTGATCATCTTCACCTTTGCCGGAGCTGTCTTTCCATCCTCTAGTAAAATACCTTTTTCCAGACTTCTAACTTTCTCCTTCGCTGGAATTCCTTTTACCTTTGCGACATAAACTTTTTCAATTTCATTCCTTGGGTGCATAAGCAGATTCGCAAATTCGCCATCATTCGTTAGCAGCAATAATCCCGAAGTGTCATAATCCAGCCGACCCACCGGGTAGACGCGCTGCTTAATCGCCGGAAGAAAATCTGTCACGACCTTCCTTCCTTTCTCATCCTTCACACTCGAAATTACACCACGTGGTTTATAAAATAAAAAGTAAACCGGCTCCTCCCGTTCCACTGGAATTCCGTTCACTTCAACCTTGTCTGTTGAAGATACTTTATAACCAAGTTCCTTAATTATTTTTCCGTTCACAGTCACTTTTCCCTCTACAATGAGCTGTTCCGCTTTTCGTCTTGAAGCAAAGCCTGCGTGGGCAATCACCTTTTGTAATCTATCCATTATGTCACCTCTGACCAGTTCCTAAAAAAATATTTTCGTTCTAGTGAATTATGACATAAGTCTTTCCATTTTCAAAGTCATCAAATTTTGATCTTCCCGAGCAATGCTCCGAACAGGTATAAAAATTGTCTGACGGCACATCTTCTCTTCGTTACCTGATCAAAAAAAAGACGCCTCCCTGAAGCATCTTCCAGAAATTCTATTAGCCTCCAAATACTATCGTCACCACGATAATCGCAGCGGTTATTCCTACTAAATCCGCGAGCAAGCCCACCTTCAATGCGTCACCCATTTTCTTAATGCCGACAGCCCCAAAATAAACGGTCAAAATATAAAAGGTTGTATCCGTACTTCCTTGAATGGTTGCAGCCAAGCGTCCAATGAATGAATCAGGTCCATAGGTCGCCATGAGATCACTGGTCATCCCTAAGGCAGCGGTGCCCGAAATGGGACGTATGATCGCAAGAGGAGCGACCTCTGCCGGAACTCCTATAGCATTTAGCCCTGGGCGAATGAGATCTATAAGGAAATCTAGTGCTCCAGAAGCTCGAAATACCGAGATCGCCACGAGCATTCCAACGAGAAAGGGAATGATCGAAACAGCAATCTTAATCCCTTCCTTGCCACCTTCGACAAAGCTCTCATATGTAGGAACCTGCTTATAGGTCCCATATAAAAGAATTAAAGCAATTAGTACAGGAATAAACCATAAGGAAATAATAGAAACAATACCCATTTATCGATCATCCTTTTCGACTTCTTCGATAGTGGAAATAACGGTCGATGATAATTGCTCCCAATGTTGAGCAGGTGGTCGCAATTAATGTTGTCCCCACAATATCTGTCGGTGTCGCAGAGTTATAATTCATTCGTATCGCAATAACAGTGGTTGGAATGAGTGTTATACTAGACGTATTGATCGCGAGAAAGGTAATCATCGAGCGACTGGCCTCGTTTAGCCCGCCATTCAGCTTTTTCATTTCTTCCATCGCCTTGATACCTAGGGGAGTCGCTGCATTCCCCAAACCAAACAAATTGGCCATCATATTCGAGAGGATGTAGCCCATCGCAGGATGATCATTCGGAACTTCTGGAAATAGTCGATTAACGATCGGACGAAAGAGCTTTGCTAGTATTTTCAAAAGCCCTGCTTCCTCGGCGATTTTCATCATTCCTAGCCAGAAGACGAGAATACTAATAAGTCCGATACAAAGGGTCACCGCCTCCTTTGCACCAGAAAATACCGCCTCATTCACTTCCCCCATCGTTCCATTAAACATCGCAAAAACAATGCCGATTACCGTCATACAAACCCATATCAAATTAACCATTTGTCCTCACACCAGTCATCGCAGTAAATAGATTTTTTATTCTTTCAAACATCGAAGGCTTTTGTTCTCCTTCTTGTTCAAAATAGATGGGGAGCTCCTTAATGGGCTTATCGGAGAAATAAATGATCGCTTTCCCTACAACAGCTGGGGCCGTTCCGGTTTCTTTCCATTCATCCTTTGGCTTTTCTAGCACTAATTCAATATGAAACTGCTCCTTTTCTCGCTCAGTGACAGGGAAACTATATTCATGCGCGAGGAAGACCCTTTTCTTATAAAATTTGTCCTTAACCTTTGAAAGCATCCCATCATCCACAACCTGGACCATATCATATTTTCTGAATCCCATTTCAAACATATTGATATGGTCGTTCCAGTCATCGGGTGCATTCAATGTGACAGCAATTAAATTCATATCTCCCTTTTGCGCCGTGCTCACCAGCGTTCTTTTCGCTAGTTTTGTATATCCTGTTTTTCCACCTGTACAATAATCATAAAGGTCAGTTAATAGCCTGTTTTTATTCCTCCAAACCCGATCCCATTTTTCGGAGGGGTTCGGTGCTCGATATTCATCTGTCCCAGAGATTTCTCTGAATGTTTCATTCTCCATAGCGTATTTCGTTAGAAGAGCCATATCATAAGCGGTTGAATAATGGTTATCAGAGTCATCCAGCCCATGTGGATTATTGAAATGAGTATTTACCATGCCAATTTCCTCCGCCTTCTGATTCATCAAAAAGACAAATCCCTCTAAGCTCCCCCCTACATGCTCTGCAATTGCCACAGCTGCATCATTACCAGATCTTAGCATCAAGCCATATACTAAATCCTCGAGCTTAATCTTTTCATTTGGCTTTAAATACAGGGATGAACCTTCTGTTACAACCGCCTCATTACTAACCTTCACCATCTCATCTAATCTGCCTGATTCAATAGCTAAGATGGCTGTCATAATCTTAGTTATACTTGCAATTCTTCTTTTTTCATGGGCCGCCTTTTCAAATAGAACCCTCCCCGTTTCCTGTTCCATTAAGATCGCATTGCGAGCGCTAACTGAAACAGAAGCCTCTACCTTCTGTGGAAGATTGGTTAGGAGCAGTGAAGAAATTAGGAAAAAAATCATCAGCTTCCACTTCATATTCATTAAGAAAACCCTTCCTTTTGTAAATTGTTGACCTTTTTTTACAAGGCTGTTATCGCAATATTTGTACAAGTTTATGCTAGACAAGGGGTGTTATGACAAAAAAGTAAGGTCTGTTTCAAACGGCTAAGCTTTTTTTGACCGGGTTCGAAAAGAAGCAAAAATAAAAATGAGCCACTAAAGAGTACCAATCCTCTTTGTTGACTCATTGTTTTGAAGCACTGTTAGAAGGGCTTCCACATTAACTGCCTTGCCTTTAGAAATCTTTGCTCGACATCCTTCCAATTAACGATCTCCCACCATTTTTTCACGTATTCACTGCGATTATTCTTATATTGCAGATAATAGGCATGCTCCCATACATCTAAGACCAATAATGGAATCGTATCCCACTGGGTTAACAGCATATGTCTTTCCGATTGCAGGATTTCCAAATGCCTTGCTCTCGGTGACCAAACAAGGATCGCCCAGCCTACACCTTCGACTGCTTTAGCCGCTTCAGAAAATTGTTGTTTAAAAGCTTCAAAGCTACCAAAATACTGTTCTATGTCCTGCAGAAGCTTGCCTGAGGGAGCACCCCCTCCATTTGGGCTCATATTATTCCAAAAAATCGTATGCAAATAATGACCTGACCCGTGGAAGGCCAGCTCCCTAGACCAATGTTTGATAAGCGAAAAATCCCCTGTTGTCCTCGCCTCTTTTAACTTCATTTCCGCTTTGTTCAACCCATCTACATAGGATTGATGATGCTTCGTATGATGCAGCCTCATTATCTCCTCGGAAATAACCGGCTCAAGAGCATGATATGGATAGGGGAGTGGTGGCAATGAATGCTCTCCCGCTTCGACCATCGGCTCCTTCATGAAAATCGTTCCAATAGGGGTGCGATTAACAAAATACGCCTCCATATGATGATGGAGATCATCTACTTGCGCCTGCAGCTTTAGTAGCTCGTTGTCATTCATTTGATCTGGCTGTTTGATGTTTTCCATGATCTCAGCCAGCCGGTCTAATTCCGACCAAATTTCTTCACTCTTATCAATTTGTTCAGATTGCAAATAGCTTTTCCATCCCTCATTCCATTCTATAAAATCATGAATATACTCTTCAAACTTTCCCATCCTTCACCCTCATTTCCATTCATAACATCCCTCCATTATCGTATGAATGGGCGATGACTATGTGTCAAAAAAAAGCCCTATCCACTTAGGGATAGAGCTCAGACACTGTCTATGCAGATTACAATTCGTAGCCTTTGTTGTTTTCTAGTGATTCAGCAATGCTCTTAAGCTTTTCATAATCAAGATCCTGAAAAATGCTTGCAAATTCCTTTTCAGTACTGACGTAAATTCTTTTTCGATTTCGCAATTCAGGATTCTTAACTAACGCTGCTAGCGCTACGATATCTCTGAAGAACACCTCTTTAGAACCAAACTGAAAAACAGGATCCTCATGAAAAGGAGAAAAGTTTCCCTTTAATTGTTCAAAATAGCGGACGTATAACACGTGTAGAGTCTTCTCAGAACCGCCCTCTGTGAAGGTAACCTCACTCCGATTAAAAAAATCCTCTGACGTATTTGGTAAAGCCTTTTCTAATTCATACCCCTTGCATGCTTTTAAAATCATAAGACCATCCCTTATTTTTGTCATTCTATTAGGTTACTAACCTGAAACTGCTACCATCATTCTAACATAATCCCTTCCAAATGTGTCAGAAATATCAAGTTTCGAGGGTCTCCTGAAATTTTTCAAAAAACAGATCTGCCTCTTCCTGCACATATTCTTCCTCTACCTTCTCTGGTAAAGGCGGGAGCTCTTCTAAATTTCTTAATCCAAAATAATCTAGGAATTCCTTTGTTGTCCCGTAAAGGATGGCTCGCCCCGTCCCTTCAGCTCGTCCAACCTCTTTGATGAGGACCTTTCCGATTAAGGTTTGCAGCGGTCTCTCTGTTTTGACGCCACGAATTTCTTCAATTTCGGCTCTTGTAATTGGTTGCTTATAGGCAATAATTGCCAATGTTTCAAGAGCTGCCTGAGACAATGTTGACGTGGTTGGAGATTCAACTAGTCTCTTTAGATAGATGGAGTGTTCCTTCTTGGTAGCAAGCTGATAGTTTTCTCCAAACTGAACAATGGTAATTCCACGATTTGGATCGCTGTTATAATCCTCCGTAAGTTGAAGAAGAATTTCCTGAGTAGATACCATATCAATCTCCAAAACCTGCGAGAGTTGTTTGATCGATAATCCTTCATCACCCGCTGCAAAAAGAAGACTCTCTAATATGCCATTCCAATTGATGACTTCCAAGTCCGGTCACTCCTTCCCCATCACAAATATTTCTGAAAAATTACTGTCTTGCTCAACAATAATTTCCCTTCGTTTCATCAGCTCCAATATAGCTAAAAAAGTGACGACGAGATATTCCTTCTCATTACTCGGAAACAAGTCAAAAAAGCTTCTTCGCCCCTTATTCACCCTTAAATCTTGCAGGATTTCATCCATTCTTTGCTCAATGGGAATCTCCTGCCGGGTAATCTTGGTCGATAGCGGTCTTTGGAGCTTTTTCCTTCGTAAAAGCTTCTGAAGAGCACCGAGCATATCGTAGAGCGATACGTCTAAATCGAGCTTGTCTGTCTTAACCTCACTAGAGTAATCAGATAAATCACTCGGAGGCTTGGTAAACATTAGCCCTCTTTCAAGCTCTAAATTCTTCAAGTCAGAAGCCGCTTCCTTGTACTTCCGATATTCAATAAGCCTTTCGACTAGCTCATCCCTTGGGTCTTCCTCCTCAGCAAACTCCAATTCATCATCCAATGACTCCTCATGCTTTGGGAGAAGCATTTTGCTTTTGATCGCAAGGAGAGTGGCAGCCATTACCAAATATTCACTTGCTAGGTCAAGCTCTAATTCCTTCATCGTATGTATATAAAGAAGATACTGCTCCGTAATTTCCGCAACTGGAATATCGTAAATATCAATTTCGAGACGATTGATCAGGTGCAGAAGCAAATCGAGCGGCCCTTCAAAAGCATCAATCTTCACATTATAGTGTAACTTTTCCACTCATACTTCCCCTAACTCACAGTGTAATCATCCACAAGCATGACGATCACCCAATTAAAATCTATTTTAAGTATAGAGGATTCGTTTAGGTTATCCAATAGAAATTTCCTCCTTTCACTTCCCCGAAGGTGAATATTTCCATTTTGAACTTCGGGATATGAGCCCAGACCATTTTTGTCATATGCTCATACGATGTAATTGTATCAAAAAAGCAAAAATAGGAGGTAAAATATATGTCTGCAGGTGGAAGCTATGGATTTGGTGCAGGGTTTGCTTTAATTGTCGTCCTGTTCATCCTGCTAATCATTGTTGGTGCTGCTTGGTTATAAAAAATTTGCATAAATGCCCAGAGCCTGCTCTGGGCATTTTGTTAGTTTTTTAAGCTCAAGGGTCGACCTAAAAATCATTCTAAGGTAAACTTATTCCAAATAGGGATAGGAGGTAGTGCCTTTGTATCCGAAGGAATATATAGAATACTTAGTCCATTTTCACGGGGATCGGGATTATTTTGAATGTCATGAAATATTAGAGGAATATTGGAAAAAAGTCGATAAAAATAACAAAAAATCAATACTTGTTGGCTTTATTCTTCTTGCGGTATCCAATTACCATCATCGCCTTAGAAATTGGAGCGGGGCCATTCGTACCTTACAGAAATCGATCAATATTTTTCACGAGCAAAAAGAGCAGCTAGAACATTATGGGTTGACTTTGAACGTACTTTCCCCCCTTTTGAAGGAACGTCTTACTTCCATTCAAAATCATCAAGACTACAAAAGTATGAACCTACCTATTCAGGATCCTAAGCTGTTGGAGGTTTGCAAAAAAGCTTGTCTCGAAAAGAATTTCATTTGGGGGCAGGAGAGTGATTTAACAAATGAAGAACTCGTGCAGCGCCATTCAAAAAGAGATCGGAGTGGCGTTATTGAGGAAAGGAATCAAGCACTCCTAGTAAGACAGAGGAAAGGCAAGGAATAGACTTATTCCTTGCCTTGTATACTTTCATCGACATCACATTTTTCAATAAATTCAGCTGTTTCATTGTTTGCCTGAAGCTTCTTGTCAGGCAAAAGCTCTTTCAATGCTTTGACCATCGTTTTTCCAATTCCTTGATGGCGGTGAGAAGGATTGACGGATATATGCTGAATTTCAATCAGATCGTCCTCTAAAAAAACTACGCCAATAAGCCCGATAATATCCTCTTCTTTCCATAGAAAGAGCTGATATTGGTCCGACATTTCATATTGCTTCATGGTGCTCTGCAGCTTTTTTAAATCCTTTTCATTTGGCATAAAGGACAATAAACCCATCGCAATTTTTTCAAACGCCTTTTTATAACGAATTAGCATTTCGATCCCTCAATTAATGAAGTAACATATCAATTCTATTTTTTCCATTTTCTTCACTTTTTAAACTAGCTAACAAACCTTACCTCTAAGTAGTATATGTCATCGTTCATTTGTGGTTCTTACAAGAGAAACGCTCTGCGAAAACAGTCAATAAGAAAGACTCCATTGATATTATCATACAAGATTTATAGAATTTCTTCAATTGGTTTTCATCTAATCATGTGTAGTCTATAATATGGATAAGCCATATTCATTGGTGAAACCTTCCACATCAAGAATCCGTCTATCAATAAAAGAAACTCATTTAGAAATGACATTATGTTTTTCCTAGGAGGCACTTACATGAAAAAGATAAAAATCACGCTTTTCTTACTTTGCTTGCTCTTCCTTTTGCCAATCCAAGCATTTGCGGATATGGTCGAAGGGGATATGATTGTAACGCTCGGAGAAAATCTAACCGAAGAGCAGAAAAATATGCTTCTTGCTGAAATGAATGCACCTAAGGATGTAGAAGTCATCACCGTATCAAATAAAGAAGAGCATCAATACTTGGGGAATTATATTTCTAAATCCTTAATTGGTACAAAGGCGATTTCATCCTCTGCGATTACTGTCGCAAAGAAAGGCTCTGGACTTGAAGTCAAAACGAAAAACATCAACTGGGTTACAGATGAAATGTATATCAATGCCCTTATTACTGCCGGGGTAAAGGATGCAAAAATCTATATTACTGCTCCCGTATCCGTTTCTGGAACAGCCGCGCTTACTGGAATCATAAAAGCTTACGAAATTTCTGCGGACACCACCATTCCTGAGGATGTCAAGCAAGCGGCAAACGAAGAGATGGTACAAACTGCACAATTAGGTGAATCGGTTGGGAATGAAAATGCAGCTGCTTTAATTGCGAAAATAAAAGAAGAAATTGCCAAGAATCCACCGAAAACCGATGAAGATCTCCGCGCAATTATTGAAAGAGCAGCAAAAGATCTAGGAATTAGCCTAACAGATCAGCAAATGCAAAGCTTAATTGATTTATTCAATAAAATTAAAGATTTGGATATTGACTGGAACCAGGTGAGCGATCAGCTTAACAAAGCGAAAGACAAAATTTCTAAGTTTCTTGAAAGCGAAGAAGGACAAGGCTTTTTGGAAAAACTGAAGGATTTCTTTGTAAGCCTGATTGACGCCATCAAGAGCTTCTTCTCAAAATAAATAGTCGTAAATAAATAAGCTGCCCATTCCCGGCAGCTTATTTATTTACTTTTTCCAACAAAGGCAAATCGAACTGAACGAGGTCATCGAAGGTTTCCCTTCTGACGACAAGCCTTGCTTGACCATTTTCTACAAAGACTACGGGAGGACGCGGAATACGATTATAGTTATTTGCCATCGAATACCCGTAAGCACCCGTGCAAAATACAGCCAAAATGTCGTCCTGTCCAGCCTTAGGAAGGGGCAAATCCCAAATAAGCATGTCCCCGGATTCACAGCATTTTCCCGCTATCGAAACCGTTTCCTCCACCGGTTCAAGGACTCTATTAGCTAAGACCGCCTCATATTTCGCCTCGTATAAGGCAGGACGAATATTATCACTCATTCCACCATCAACAGCTAAATAGTTTCGAACATTTGGCACTTCTTTTCTAGACCCGGTCTTGTATAGAGTTGTCCCTGCATCTCCCACAAGCGAGCGCCCTGGCTCAATCCAAATTTCAGGTACTTCCATATTGAAATGACGAGCCTGCCTCTTAACCTCCGAAATAATCTCCTCCACATATTTTGCAGCAGGAATCGGCTGATCCTCTTCCGTATAGCGAATGCCAAAACCACCACCCAGATTCAGCACCTTAGCCTCAAATTGAAAAGCCTCTCTCCATTCATGCAGCTTTGAAAAAATCTTTCTCGCTGCCAATAGAAATCCCGTTGTTTCAAAAATTTGAGAACCAATATGACAATGTACACCAAGTAAATGGATATATTCAGATTTTAGGGACTGCTCAAGAGCCATAGTTGCTTGTCCATTCTGTAAATCAAAGCCGAACTTTGAATCTTCCTGACCCGTCAAAATATAATCATGTGTATGGGCTTCAATTCCAGGTGTGACTCTCAGCAGGATATCTGCTTTGATCTTTTTTTCCCGACATAGCTCCTCAAGCATATTGAGCTCATGAAAATTATCGACCACGATACACCCAATCTCATGATTCAATGCCATCAATAATTCTTCGCGGCTTTTATTATTTCCATGAAAGTGAATTCTTTTCACAGGAAACTCTGCAGCTATTGCAGTATATAATTCACCACCGGAAACGACATCGAGCGACAACCCCTCTTGCTCTGCCAGCTGAACCATGGCAATGGTTGAAAAAGCTTTGCTTGCGTATGCAACCTGTGCTTTCACACCCATTCTCTCAAATGTTTCCTTATAGCCTCTCGCCCGCTCGCGTATGAGGGCTATATCATATACATATACTGGAGTTCCGAATTCCTTAACGATGTCAAGTGTATCAACTCCACCTATTTCCAAATGACCCTTTTCGTTCACCATGGATGTGCCGTGTAAGAACATAAGATATCCCCTCGTTCCTCGAGTTAATTGCAAATTAATTGAACGACCTCTAGAAAAACCCTTTAATGCGATAAAGAAACTTTATCATAAATGAGGGGAAACTTCAATTCCACAATTTTCACAAAAAACATCCATAATCCTACATGTCTTAAGAATTGGACGCTTGTTTTTGCCTGTTTCTTGGCTGAACAATACTTGGACGTATTTTTGAACCCGGACTTGAATTTCGAATAATAATTTGCAAAAATGCCTTCGGACTAAATGGAATAAGCGGCCACAAATAC
>DLCS01000111.1:17781-18271 GCA_002480735.1 Bacillaceae bacterium UBA7792
ACCACAAATACGGAGTTTTTAGTGAGCGGATGCTCGCCATTAATAGAATAAAAACAGTGGTCCCTATCACTAGACCCGGAACTTTGAAAATGGCCACTGCACTTAATAATAGCAGCTTGACAATATTATTAGCCATGCCTACCTCATAGCTTGGTGTCGCAAAGGTACCCATTGCCGATACAGCAACATAGAGAATCACCTCGGGCACAAATAATCCCACATCAATGGCAATTTGCCCGATTAATACAGCCGCTATTAAGCCCATAGCGGTAGCGAGCGGTGTTGGCGTATGTATCGCCGCCAGCCTTAGAAACATCAAGCCAAGCTCAGAGAAGAAGATTTGCAGGACAATCGGAATATGAGATTTCTCATTCGGTCCGATAAATTCCAGTTTCTTGGGTAAAAGCTCAGGTTCTAGAACGAATAATAGCCATAGGGGTAGCAAAAACAATGAGCCAAAAACGCCTAGAAATCTACACCAACGGATAAA
>DLCS01000250.1:0-12846 GCA_002480735.1 Bacillaceae bacterium UBA7792
AACGGAAATTGAAGTTTTCCTGCATTGAAGGCTTGTTTAACCTTTTCCAAATCAATATAGGTAGGCACAGTAGGTAAATCTTGGCTTTCTAAGAAAATATGAGTTAGAAATTTATCGTAGCAAATATCAATCACCTTCTCGTCAGAAACAATAATATGGACCCCATCCTTTTCAAACTCGTCCTTATATCTAGCTAATAAGCTTAGTTCAGGATCAATTAATGATAGGATTCCCTTGATATTATATTTATGACAAAGACTCTTAAGCACAGAAATATATTCTGGATGATCAATTCGTGGAACAATCTCAAAGAAATCGGCGTGATATAATGCTGGTGCGGTCGGATCACAATCTACAGCAAAAACCTTTCCCCCGATTTTGTTAAACTCTTTCTTAAAATTATCAATTAACTGCACTCTTCTTCCTACACTGCAGATCAAAATATTCATAAACTAGCTTCCCCCATTAAAAACAATATAGATCTTCGTTAAAAAATTGTGTAATCGTTTCTTTCTTCCTTACGACAAACATTTCATCCTTATCTTGAGCAACAATAGCCGGCCTTTCTCTAATAAATTGTGGATTAAAGACGATGGTGTATGCCCCCACATTTTCAAAAATCATATAATCATTGATGGCAGGAATTTCCTCATATAAGTCTCGAGCTAAGTAATCCTTCTCTAAACATGTATAACCGACAACATGAAAGTTTCTTTGCTTATTAGAATTTTCTTCATTTTGCCTTAAAATTCTCATTGGGAGGTTTTTCTTATGCATCGTTGGTTTGATATTATGTACGCTGCCGTCTACCAACACAAAATGATTATCTTTTATCGTCTTGACTCCGATTACCTTTGCTACGAAACTAAAGGTATTTGCAACCATCGCAATTCCAGGCTCAAGGATTAAAGCTGGCTGTTCATCGCTATTCGGAAATTCCTCATTCATGATGGAACAGACTGCTTCTGCATATTCATCAAAGGTAGGAGCATGATCAATTAGCGATTTAGGTACCTCTCCAAAAATTCCTCCGCCAATATCAATATATTCCACATCCAGTGAATACCCCTTTGCAATGTCACAAAGGGTTTTGGCGATCTTGGAATAGGAAGATACTTTTCTCCTACTTGTAGAAAAATGCCCATGTAATCCGGCAATTTTTAAATTATGAATATTTTTCAATTCATTCATTAAGTTGTTGAAATCGGAATTTGTTACGCATATCCCGAATCTACTAACCTCATTCCCTTCTACAAGTGGGCTTATGCCATTTTCGGAAATATCAAAGTTCAAACGCAACCCAATTTTAACTTGTTCACATGGATTTTCTTTACAATAATTCTTTACAAATTCTATTTCATAATGGGAATCAATATTAATTAGGCTTTTATTATTTAGGGTATAAAAAATATCCTCTTCCGTTTTAAGAGGACCATTGAAAATAATCTTATTTGGTTCTACACCAATCTTTATCGCTAAATCGTATTCTAATCTGGAAACAACTTCTGCATATGCACCCAATTTCGATAACTCTTTGCATAGATATGGTAGGTAATTGGTCTTATAAGAATATCCAATTATGAATTTGTTATATCTACTCTGAAATGCGTAATTAATTTTTCTGTAGTTCTCTCTTAATTTTTCAAGATTGAATAAATAAAATGAGGAACCGTACTCTTCCTCTAATTTAGCCATTTTTTTATATGCCGGCTCTTCAGTTTCGATATGATCATAATGCTCTTTTGAAACTAATAAACTCTTCATTTATTTTCCCCCTCAATCAGCTATTACTAGTTGTTCTTCATTTGGACTGACTTCATTAACACCTCTTAGACTGTATTTTTGAGTAAAGTAGTCAACGACCAATGGATCGATTTGCTCATCAAACTTTCTTGCAAAATATTGATTGGATTTTTCTATCTGTGGGATATCTTCACTTTTTAAATACTGAGGTGAATTTCTATCACTGAGTGTTTCTCCCCATTTTAGGAACAATAGATTATTATTAACCACATCTGCTTTATAAGGGGAATTCATAATGAGAGTATGGAAAAAGCTTTCATCAGGAATTAATGTGTTTTCAAAGAACTTATAGTACCATTTGTTTTCCTGTAAAAAATCAATCATATAATTTGCTACTGTATACGGAATCGTAAACCACTGTGAACCCTTATAAAAGGAGTAATCTTTAGGCCAGTAATTTTTGTTTGGCAAAACATTTATACCTTTTCGATGTAGTTCTTGAGCAATTCTTCTATATATCCTTACAGGGTGAGCTGACGTGTAACGTTTGCGAGTGATTCTTGGCCATTCAAGCTCTACAAGCCCCAACTCATTCTTCATTGAGCGATAGTTCAGAAATACCTTGCCCTTGTTTTCTAATAAATAATTATGAAACCCATTCTTGACAAGTAAGTCCTGCCCGCTTCGTAAACAAACATAATCATACGTTTTCTGTGAGGACATAACCTCATTCAAGAGTAAAAGGGTGGTATCTACCTGACTAATATCCCCCCATTCACAGTCAACTGATTTATTCAGAACCTTTACATTTGGGCTCTCAATTATTCTTCCATTACAGGTTTCATAGTATTTTTTATCAATATGGACATATACATCTACATGGTCTCCTGAGATGAGTTGATTGATAAATTTGTTGACTTGCTCTGGATTATTATGAATTTGTAACATATATGCTGTTCGTGGTAATGTGGAATTCATTTTTTCACCAACCTTAAAAAGTCTGCAAACCTACCTTTAATTCTTTATTAAGAACATTTTCCTAAAATCAGGTTCCCCGTAATCCATTAAGTGCAGGGATGATAAAAATAATCAGCAGAGAAGTTATCGCCGTAAGGATCCCTACATGCTGTAGTGTCAATAAGGCAAACACAAGGTAAATAATTGGGGCTGTGAGGATGATTGGAAGTACCATCATTCCTAAAGAAAGTAGTTTTCCCTTAACACTAAATTCATTTCTCAAAAATATATACAAATTGAAACTAACAAGTCCCATAATAAATGGCCATACAAAAATATAGCTAGAACTCTTGAAAAAAATACTACTGAAACAAACAAGTATAAGCCATCCAAAGAGCCCACCCATTGTCAAGTCAGTTGCATTTAGTCTTTTCAAAATAAATAAATAAATCGTCACAATTACTGCGAAAACAAATAAAAGAATACTGATAAATATTGGATTGCTTGTCACTGGATAGGCACTAATTGTCCATAAATCCATACGTGCTACAAAAGAAATGATTACTAATAGGAATACTCCAATAATATACGCTAGTGCAATGGTAAGGAGAAATACGAGAAAACCAAGCATTGTCCTTGCTAAATCTAGCTTTTTTCGAATGAAACCGTGGAAAAGAGTAATAAAAAATAAAATAATCGCAAAAAACATTATTGGAAGCACAAGCTTTTCACTATATGTCAAAACCTTTTTCCCAATAGCATTAAAGTAGAGACTTTTACCATCTTCTTGAGCAATTAAGTCCATATTTCCAAAATGGCGAACGAGGTCAAGCATGTTATCCCCATGATGCTGAAGGCTAGCCATATCCAAATTCTCCACTGTATCCTCAGGTGTATGATAGCCAAATAAACCAACGAAAAAACCAAAGTTTAATCCATACATTCCGAAGGGATTATAAATAGAAAGATCCGTATCATTTGGCATCCATTGGTATAAGTCAAGGATAAAGGAATGAGTAACAGGATTGGATGCACCCTTTGCAAATTCTGCAATAATTCTTTCATTTTGATCATTTGTCTCAAATAAAAGAGAGGGACCTTGACTCCCCCTTGCTTCAAAGTTCAGAACAATATTAACATCCTTTGACCAAGGATGTTCTTGAACAAAGGCTTGAGCACCTAGTAGACCAATTTCCTCCCCATCAGAAATAAGAATAATTACATCATTTTTTAAGGGGGGGGATTCCTTTAGAGCACGAACTGTTTCAAGAATAGCTGCGACTCCGGAGCCTGCATCAGCCGCACCAGGACTATTCTCATCAGTGTCATAATGAGAAGTAATCATAATCCCCCCTGAAGAATTCTTACCAGGAATACGGGCAATGATATTTTCAATCTTTCCTTCGTACGGTACACCCCAAGCTGATAAATTTTCTTCTGCAACCTGTATTTCAGGTGCAACACCCAAATTAGTTAGTTCCGAGACCAAATAATCTCTTACTCGATCATGCTCGGGATCTCCAACTGGATGTGGCTTGACCGCAAACTCTTCTAAAAATTTGATCGCTCTTTCAGCAGAAAACACTTCCTTTTCTGCATGTTGTGATACTACTTCTGGCAATCTGAATTGTAGGAATCCGATCCAAATAGAAACTAAGATCATCAATATTAAACAGAGGATATAAAGTAGTTTGTTTAGAAACTGACCCCCTTTAGTAAATATGGGAACAGTAGTCGTAGGCTTTACTTTCATAAATGTTCCTCAGCTTTCAAATTAATAAAGGAATTCACCCTAAATTTTCTACCTCAGCTACAATGTTATTTCTAAGCAAATCATAGTGTCCCAAAAATCCCCTAACTTTTTCTTTCGAATTAAACATGAGAACATCGATGATAGATAACCACGGGATGAACTCATTACCTTGTGGATATACAATAGGCTTTGACTGAAGAAAATTCAATTTAATGTCCTGTTTAAGAAAATTCTCCTCATTGTAAAGTTGTAGGCCCCCAATGGGATTGATATAATGGGTAGAATTTAATTGTTTATTAATCTCGATTACCCGCTCTTCACCTTTTAACAGATTATTCTTATTGATCTCCGAAGAAACGACAATAGGTGTTTCGATATTAAGATAATTACATATTAGCTTTAAACTACTGGTAATTATTTTTGATATATCTTCATCTTCATGTTTAACATCTAAGCTCTCTTCAACTAGCCTTGACACCTCATCGTAACCTTCAGCCTTACCATAACTAGACTTTAATGTCCTTAGGAGCTTTTTTTTCTCCTCCATAAAAGCACCCGAAAAATATCTTTCGTTAATATTTAACGTTGAGGGAGCTTTTTTTAAACTAAAAGTAAACAGAAATGGGCAATTGTTTACAAGGATTCTATTTCTGTTAATCCACCCACCTTTTATATACTGAACATCATCATGAATGACAAAAAGATCAACTGAGTTTATTAGTTGGAAATAACCTATATAAGGAAATAGATAGGGTTGCATGATTGCTATCTTCATAATTTCTCCTTCTCTCCTTTAGCGACTTATTGCTCTACGCTTAGGCCTTAACCGTTTTGCCATGCAAATAGTAAGTAATCGTTTCCCCTATTCCCCTATCAAACTCAAAATTTAGGTGAAACCCTAGATCTTTCCGTAATTTATGGTCATCAATGCCATATCGAAAATCATGTCCAGGGCGGTCATCAACAAACTGAATAAGTTGTTTATAGCTTGTAATTCCACGGTTATTCTTCGGCACAGGGATTTGAATATCAAGAACACTACAAATGTTTTGAGCCACTTCAATATTTGTCTTTTCGTTATGCCCACCAATTAAGTACGTTTCTCCTGATATTCCTTTGAAGAACACTTTCTCAATCGCTCGACAATGATCCACTACGTATAACCAATCCCGAACATTCTGCCCATTACCATAGATAGGGATCGGTTCTAAGGCAAGCGCTCTACGAATGATAGTTGGAATAAGTTTTTCGTCATGCTGCCTTGGTCCAAAGTTATTGGAACAGTTGGTTGTAACCACATTCATACCATATGTATGAAAATAACTTCGTACAAGCATATCTGAAGAAGCTTTACTTGCAGAATAGGGACTGTTTGGTGCGTAAGGTGTACCCTCGGTGAAAAAACCTTCTTCCCCAAGAGTGCCATACACTTCATCGGTTGAAATATGATGGAATCGTGCATTCTTATATTGCTCTTTATATGTGTTCACTCCATTCATCCAATGATTCCTCGCCACTTCAAGTAGCGTAAAAGTGCCCATTACATTCGTTTCTATGAAAGCATATGGATTTTTAATTGAATTATCCACATGTGATTCAGCAGCAAAGTGAATAACCCCCTCAATTTGATATTTAACAAATATTTCTTCAACAAAATTCCGATCACAAATATCTCCTTTTATAAAAACATGACGCGGGTCATTCATTGCATCTGCAAGATTATCTAGATTTCCCGCATAGGTCAGTTTATCAAGATTGATAATTTGAATGTCCTTATGCCGCTCTAGCATAAATAAAATAAAATTAGAGCCAATAAACCCGGCTCCCCCTGTTACAAGTAATTTCATCCCGCTCTCTCCATATAATTTATTTATTGAAGTCCTATATTGTTTCAACCATGTCCTTCTCCATGATTACATTTGAAATTCTTTCCACTTCTTCATGCATCAGGTCACTAAATAACGGCAGACATAGAATTCGACTTGAAATATCCTCTGAGATGGGACAAGAATAATAATCAGGTAAATATGACAGTTTATTTAATGATGGATAAAAGTATCTTCTTGATTCGATTCCGTTTTTACTCAATTTGCTTTGAGCTCTTAACAGGTCTTCCTCTTTTTCAAAAATGACTGGGTAGTAGGCATAATTGTAATCCACATCTTTGGGAATATTCGGTTTTGTTAACTTGTTAGCTAGGTGCCTATCATATATTTCCGATATTCTCTTCCTTTTCAAAATAATCTCATCGATGTACTTGAGATTACATAATCCCATTGCTGCATGAAACTCCGAATTCTTTCCGTTTATGCCAGCCATGATGTACTGTTCGCTTTCAAAACCAAAGCTCCTTAAAAGTTTGATACGTTGCTCAAACTCCACCCCAGAATTCGTGACAATGGCTCCACCCTCAACTGTATGAAACAGCTTCGTAGCATGAAAACTTAAAGTGGATATGTCACCAAAGGACAGCAAAGATTTCCCTTTATACTGAACACCAAATGCATGGGCTGCGTCATAAATGACTTTTAGATTGTGTTTTTTAGCAATATCCTCAATTTTCTCCACGTCACAAGGAATCCCGTAGACATGGGTTGCTAAAATAGCTTGGGTCTCATCCGTTATTGCTTCTTCGATTTTGAACGGATCAATGCAAAGCGTTGTTGGATCAATATCCACGAACACTGGTCGGCAATTCTCCCAAAGAATAGAAGTTGTTGTTGCTATAAACGAGAAAGGTGTCGTAATGACTTCTTTGTTAATTCCCAGAGATTTAATGGCTAACTGTAAAGCAATTGTTCCGTTATTAACAAATTGAAGGTATGGAACCTGTAAATAGGTTTTAAGCTCATTCTCCAATCTCCTTACAAAGCGTCCATTATTTGTTAACCATTTTGTATCCCACAGTTCTCCAACTAAAGCATCGTATTCATCCTTGGGAGGTAGAAAGGGCTGCGAGACTGGAATCATTCCTATACCTCCCATGAACTAAATCGTGTAAATAAGCCTCGTAGTCATTTTTGTATTGGAGTGCCCTAGCTAACACTTCTTCAGCTGTGATCCAATTATTGCGGTAGCTAATCTCTTCTAGACAAGCAATTTTATAACCTTGCCTTTTTTCAATTGTTTCGACAAACTGACTTGCACCGATGAAGCTTTCAAACGTGCCTGTATCCAACCAAGCGAATCCGCGCCCTAGTAAACCAACCTTCAACTGCTTTCTTCTTAAGTATTCCTTATTAATATCCGTGATTTCTAATTCACCACGAGCAGAGGGCCTCACATCTTTTGCGATCTTTACTACATCATTATCGTAAAAATACAGACCTGTAACCGCATAATTCGATCTTGGATTTGCAGGCTTTTCTTCTATTGATAAGGCATTGTATTCATCATCAATTTCCACCACACCGAATCGCTCTGGATCTTTAACCTGATAGCCAAATACAATAGCCCCATCCTTTAGGTCAGCTGCAATTTTGAGTATTGGTGTAAACCCCTGTCCGTAAAAAATATTGTCCCCGAGAATAAGACAAACAGGATCATTCCCAATGAAATCCTCCCCAATAATAAAAGCATCCGCTAAACCGCGCGGATGCTCTTGTATTGCATATTCAAGGTGTATTCCCCATTTCGCTCCATCCCCAAGAAGTTCCTTAAATAGGGGCACATCCTTAGGAGTTGAAATGATAAGAATATCTCGAATTCCTGCCAGCATAAGAACGGATAAAGGATAATAAATCATCGGCTTATCATAAATTGGCAGTAATTGCTTTGATATCGCTTGTGTGATTGGATAAAGCCTTGTTCCGCTACCACCTGCTAGAATAATTCCTTTCACATTTTCACCTTCCTAATTCAATATTCCTTCATTTTATATTAAGACAACCGTCTATAATTCTCTGACAATAACATAGTTTCCATCTTCTTTCTCACTTTCAATTTCAAATTTTAATCGTTGAAGGTATCTCAGCCATATCGCATTGTTTTTATGAATTTCTGCCTTAACTTGTCTCATACCTATCTCCTTCAAGAACTCTAATCCAAACTTAACTAAATTTCTTCCAAGCGCTCCTTTACGGTGAGAGGGGGTTATCCCAATTGTACTTGTATAAGCTATTTTCGTTATCTGATTATTGGCATAAACTGAGAGCAAACCTATGTCACAACCCCCATCGGTTAGAACAAAATTAAACCCATGATCAATAAGTTTTTCCAGATATTTGTTCAGCTCTGACTCATGTTCTGTTGGAAATAAAAACATAGAGTCTATAGAAGTAAATACAATTTTTAGCCTTTCAAAATCGTGACGAGACTGACCCAGTAAACTCAATTGAATTCCCTCTTTTAAAAAAACATCTTGGTATTTTTCAAGACTTTCTCCCGTGGTTATCATTCCTAATTTTCCCCTTTCAACTTAAAGTTTTTCTTAGAAATCCAAATTAAAAGAATAAGTAACAAACAATTTGCAAAATGAATTAATACCTTCGCATAACCAGCACCAACAAACTTCCAATAATGAATAAACAACATAAAAATAGTCGCTCCAAAAAGAGCAACTACTATCTGGACATAGAGAAGCAGCTTTGATTTATTTTGAACAATAAGAATAATAGCCAATGCATAGGAGAGCAGCAAAAATAAATTACTCCAAATGATAATATTTGCATATTGGTAAGAATCTGTGTACCTATCGCTTGTTAACAAAGAAATTATAGGTTCGGCAAAAAATGAGAATGTAACATTAATGACGATCAAAAAGCCAAATACAATGACAATAATTTGTAAGAACTTCCCTAATTTATTTTGAGTTGCTTGCTTGTATAGATCCGGTTCAAAAGCCTGATACACTGCCGATCCTAATGCAAAAAGGATTCCCGACATTTTAAGCCCAATACTATACAAGGCAAAAGTATCAATATCACTCTGCCTTTCCAGAATAAGCCTATCAATATAGGTGGTAGGTATATCTAATAGAGCGATTAGAATAAGTGGAAAACCAAATGTGAGTGCCTTCTTAATAATGTCAAATTCAAATTTAACCTTTCGAAACATAATTCTAATCGCAAAAACACCCAATAATAATTGGGCGATAAGGGTTCCTAACATACGACCTGTCGCACCAAAATCTAAAATTGCAACTAAGTATAAACCTAGTGAAACGGGAAGAAGTACATTGATACTTTGAAGAGCAAAAAACTTCAAGCCTTGCTTTTTCAACTTATAGTCAATTCCTAAAAAACCAATAAAGACGGAAAAATAAATGGCTCCCAGTGACAAAATTGCATATGGGAAAATAGGAAAGGTGACTTCCATCCAATAAAAATAAATGAATAATAGTATTAATCCTATCAATATGATGACTATGTTTATGCATAATAAAAATATGACTAATGTTGCTCTAACTACCTTATTTTCTTCATCAGACCTTTTAAAAAAATCCCTCATATAGAAGGAAAAAAAGGAAAGATTCATAATAGGTAAAAATATTTGAGCAACCGCTTCATAGTATCCTAAAACTGCAAAGTCATAAGAACTTAGATATTCGGAAAAAATCGGGAAGGTAACAAGGTTGATCAATAATCCTATAATAGATGGCATAAAAAAGTAAACAATGTTCTTAATGTTCACTGCGTATGTACTAACTAGATTCTTAATGTTAGAGGCTTGAATACTCAACAAATTTTTAATTATCAACCTTATAACCCGTGCCTTTCGAAAATTTCAACATACTGTTTGGCTACAGCCTCATTTCTCAATAATCCAACTAATTCTCTACCCGATTTTCCATGCTCTAAGAATATTTCTGGTTGTTCTATATATTTCGATACAGCTTCAACAAAGGATTCAAGCTCCAAATTACAAATGAAGCTATTCTTATTATGCTGTGCATAATATTCCAAGTGATTAATTTGATTACTTACAACGATCCCCATTCCTGAAGCTGCCGCCTCAATAATCGACCCATTCCCATTCGAGTATGTTGCTGGGAGAATGATAATATCAGCATTTTTATAAATCAAATGCATATTATTCCAAGAATCTATTCCTTTAAGAAACATTACATCCTGCAAGTTTTCTGCTTCGATATATTTTATACACTCAGATTTCAGTGGACCATCATTATTCATGGCCATTCGAATATTTGGGTACTTTTCCTTAAGAAGTCGAAAAACCTCTAATGCGAATAATGGCTGATAGCGGTCAATCAACCGATTGGCAAAAAGAATTGTATAATCTTGATTTTCCCTCTTCGTCCTTAGAGGATGTTCAAAATATTTATCTATATCGTGTGGATATATAGCACAAGTAACTTTCCTTTTATCAAATCCTATTTCCTTAATAAATTGTTCTTCAGCAACCGTTCCCATTCCCAGATACAGATCTGCTTTATTAAACAACCTTTTAATCCATTTTAGTGCCCGAGATGAGTTTTCTTTACTCATTAGAGATTGTGATTGATCACGATCACTCTTTACATTTCTTAATGGTTCGCTCATAATCACTACCTTCTTGTTAAATAATTTTGCAAGCATTAATAACAGCCAATGCCACCTCATAAATCCTCCTAACATCACTATATCTGGCTTAAAACGTAATAATTCAGCAAAAACACCAAGTGAATAATAGCCGACTTTTGGAAATACCCCTGAGTAACTCAAAATTTTACATTTATCCCCGAGTGGTATTTCCCACCATTTTGGACGATTTTCTTCTCGTCTGACGTAAAACCAAAACTCAGTTTCAAAGTGTTTTTGTAATGAATAACAAAATTTGACTTGGTAGGGGGCTGCCATATTACTAATAAAGACCAATTTTTTTTTCATAAAGCACTCTCCTATTGTATGCTCATAACTTTACATGGTAAGGCTGATTGCTGTTCCATCAACGTATGGTATATTTCCTTTAGTCTTTCATTGTTTAATTTTCTATCATGTCTTTTTAGAGCCTTTTTCCTTGCATTCTCCGAAAATTCCAATGCTAACTGATCATCCCCAAAAATTTCACAAATATAATGTGCAAGCATATAGGGGGCATCTGATTGGTATAAAAAACCTTCCTCCTTATGTTTTAACAAATCTGCTATACCCCCCACATCTGAAGCAACCGATGGTACACCAAGCATCATTGCCTCGCCTAGCGAATTAGGACTGTTCTCAATAGAAGAAGGACACACAAAAACATGGGATTTTAAATACAGTTCACACATTTGCTTTTCGTTCAATATCCCAGTAAATATGATATGATTTTGTAAATTATGAATATTGATAAGGTCTTTAATGTATTTTCCATAAGAGGATATTTTCAATTTTTCTTTCAAAGTACTATACTTAGTAATATCAATTCCACCTACATAAAGTTTTACATTTGGATATCGCTTAAGCAAAAGAGGCAATGATTCAATCACAAAATGTAGTCCTTTAATTGGATATGAACCTTGGCTTAAAAAGATGGAATATTTTTCACATTGATTAATATCCCACCGATGTCGATAGAAAACATCTCTTAATGTTTCATTACAATGATGATAATGTGCATCTTCATTAATGAACGACGTGCATGCCCGATCCCATGTAGTACGCCCAATTATGTGGGACACTTTCTGTAGTGCCTCTATTTCATATTTTCCCCGCTTCTCAAATTTCCTTTGTTGTTGCTTAATATTATCTTGTTTTAAAAAATCTCTAAATGTAAATCTATTAAGCAACTGTATTGGCAACCCCGTAATATAATGTTTTGCAATAACTGATACTAAACCCTGGACAGAAATGATCGTTGTAATCCCCTTTAAATTACAAACATTCACCATAGCAAGGGTATGAGGAAATTCCGTTCCAAAAATATGTACAATATCAGGTTTAGATTCGTCAATAATATTTATTAGATTGGCATTTTCTTTCATACTTGCCTTATCGCTGTAATTTACTGAAGGAAAAGGATAATAATTTATGTTCTCCCCTTTTATTACTTCGACTTTATCAATATCATTTTTGGGAAAGGCGACGTTTAATACAATATTCTGTTCTTTTATCAATTCACTAGCGGCATTTACAAGCCAGCCACCGAAAGGAATTGGTTTTTCACCCATAAGAGAACTAGCATCTGGTAAAGGAATATTAGTAATCCATAATATGTTCATCCTAAATCTCCAATCAAAATAAAGTCATTAAGACACTTCAACATTCCTTTTTTCCTGCCAAATTACAATAAGGTTACTTTTTCATTTCCCTTCTTAGAAAATGCGTTTGGTAAAAACGGAATGGCGGGAGCAACAGCAAATATTACAAAACCCATTTGATAAATGTACATAACGGGATTAATAAATCCAAACATAATAAATAATATTTGTGCTATCAATAAAATCCGATAATATGAATGATTTGAATAAAATT
>DLCS01000250.1:12927-41590 GCA_002480735.1 Bacillaceae bacterium UBA7792
ATGATTTGAATAAAATTTTAATTGTTTTCTAAAATTTAAAAAGATCACTGCAAACAAAGGCAGTGACCCAAATAAACCATAATATGCCAAAAGATCGAACCAACCGGAATGACCACCCACTTGAGCATTAAAGGCATTTCCAAATGGTCCATATATACCGAATAGTGGATTTTTAAGGAAGGTTTCTAAAGATACAAGATAAAGTTGACCTCTTGTAGAAGTTTGTGAACCGATCGATTCACTAACAAAACCTTGAGCAAAATCCAAAAATTTCGACCTAATAACTTCATTTGTTTCGAATAGTCTAGCAATATCTATAAGAAAATAACCAATTACTTCCTTCGGTAAAAGTAGAATTATGAATATAGCTAACACTATGCCGATAATTAAACTTCTTTTTCCCCTAATTATGAAAACTAAAAGTGTGCCAGCAAACAAAAGTAATAAGGACGTGGCGTAAGATGCTGAAATTAGCATGATGGAAATACCTAAATAGACAACAAGACAAAGATACTTATATATATTTGGAAGATTTTCCTCTTTTTTAATAAAAAAATATAGAATAACAATATTGATAAAAACAGCGCTATATACAAACCCGAATCCACCGATACCCAATGAATGATAAGTTAGTTGCAATGGATCATTTCCTGTTGCTAATGCTCTTGCAGCAAGTGGATATACTTTTAAACCAAAATACGTTTGTATTGATCCAATAAAATAAAAGAGAATTATGAATAGAGCAATTCTCCCTAAAATGATAGGATTTTTATTGTAATACATAAAATAATGATTTATTAAAAGTCCCACCATAAATACTGTAAAGGTTATCATTGCATACTTTCCATCAACAGCGCCATAATGAAAATTACGAGTTAAAATATAAGGCAGAAAGGTTAGAATCCATATAAATAGCACGACTAAATCAAGGGATAACTTATTAAAAAACCATCTGTAATCTGTAGTAACAAACCAGATTGCCAGAATTATTAAAAAAGGTAGCACACCTAGTTTATAATTAATTAGGGGCCATGAAAACCACATACATATAAAAATGATTATCCATTTATTGATTATCATCCACCAAATACCACCAAGTTTATGCTAGAATTCAGAGTAGAATTTACATAATATGTGTGTTCACTATAAGAGAACATATTTGCACCTCACTAACTGTCTTCTTCCAAATTTAGAACATCGATAATATTTTTTCTACTTGCTTTAGGTTATTTTTCTCAGATAAAACGAATTTTCTGGCTTCGGCTCCAAATTGTTTTAGTTCCATAGGTTTTTTTTCACATACACTTAGTAGTGTATCTGTCATATTCCTGATTGAATTCCCCTCAATAAAATAAAAATAATCATTGTATTCTTCTGGCATACCTGGTAATTTATATACGATTGTCGGTACTCCTGAAACTAAATACTCCATTATTTTAGAAGGGAAAGAGTATTTAGTATATTCCCCTTCACTATTTCTGGGATTTATTAGTACTGTAGCTTTTTTATGAAGTTGAACGGCTTCTTCTCTACTTACTCTTCCACGAAAATCGATCCTATGATCCCGTTCTGCCATTGCTAGGATTTTTTTCTCCGCTTCTCCAGTACCACAAATTTGCAACCTGTAATTTTCCTTTTCAATTAAAGAAAAGGCTTCTAGCAGATTTAAAATACCGTATTTTTCATTTAATGTTCCTGTATAAAGAATAGTTTTTAAGGAAGTCTTTTCTTCTAACTCTGTATTCATTAGTTGCGATTCATTTTCTTTAACATTTACCATTCCCTCTACCACTACATAAGGCTTGTTTTGTAATTTTAGTAAATCGGCCATTTGTTTAGTTAATAAAACATAGGAATCTACAAATTTTTGTAATTTTATGATTAGATTATTTTCAATATTCTTTAATAATCTATAACTTCCACTTTCTGTAGAAGAAAGATTCATGAATTGTGGTAAATCAGGAACGATTAAGCAAGTAATTATTTCTGAATTATTTACTTTTGCCGCTTTTATAGCTCTTAACAGAGAATAATCCATAGCATATGCAATGATGACCTTTTTTCTTTCATCTTTCTGCCCTGCCCAGTTGATAATTTCTTTTGATAGACTGTTCCCACGGGAAAACTTTTTTAAGATTGGCAAATTCCAGAAATCGACATCAATATCTTTAGCGCCAGATGTATGAGACCATTCTTTTCTTTTGATAAAAGCTCTTTTATAAAACTTTGGATAGGAGCCAATAAATATAGCATTTAATAATTGGGCAGGCTGCGAATTCAATTGATCTAGTCCCTCAATAATATTCCATTGCAGAACATTTGCCGCAAACTGTACATTACTTTTGCTTTCCTTCAGAATTTCTACTTCATCAAAAACTCCACCTAAAAATAAAATATCTAAATTGTAATTTGATATTTCCATTTACGGTTTTCTCCATATTACATTATTAATAATCCCCGTATAACTCTGAATCAACTTCACAACCTTCACCGACACATTCTCATCAAAATAATCATTGGCACGATATGTCCGAACATTTTCCTCCCACATCGCCCGACTTAATTCAACAGCCTGCACAATTGTCTGTTCAGTAATTCCACCAATAACGATGGTTCCCTTATCCAGCACCTCCGGCCGTTCTGTTGAGGTCCGGATTAATACTCCCGGAAAACCGAGAATGGCTGATTCCTCTGATAAGGTCCCGCTATCAGACAGAACCGTGAAGGCATTATGCTGGAGCTTGTTATAGTCAAAAAAACCAAAAGGCTTCAGTTGTCGCACGAGTGGATGGAAAGCAAAGCCTCTTTCCTCAATTCGTTTCCAGCTTCTTGGGTGGGTCGAGTAGATTACAGGCAGCTGGTATGTTTCGGCAATTTGGTTAATGGCATTCATCAGTGAAAGGAAGTTTTCCTCGTTATCGATGTTTTCCTCACGATGAGCAGAAACAAGGATGTATTTACCCTGTTCAAGCCCTAAATGCTGGAGCACTGTACTACTTTGGATCTGTTTCATGCTCTTAGCAAGAACTTCTGTCATCGGCGAGCCCGTCACAAAGATATGCTCTTTCCGAATTCCTTCCGATAATAAATAACGTCGACTGTGCTCTGTATAGGGTAGATTGATATCAGAGACGTGATCGACGATTCTACGATTAATTTCTTCGGGCACATTCAAGTCAAAGCAGCGATTGCCTGCTTCCATGTGAAAAATAGGAATTTTCAAACGCTTAGCGGAAATCGCACTCAAACAGCTATTCGTATCTCCCAGGATTAAGAGAGCATCCGGGTTTTCTTCTAGCAAACATTGATAGGAGGAGGAGATGATATTTCCCATCGTTTCCCCAAGATTTTCTCCAACCACTCCCAAAAAATGATCTGGCTTTCTTAACCCTAATTCCTCAAAGAAAATCTCATTTAAGGTGTAATCCCAGTTTTGTCCTGTATGAACGAGAATATGTTCAAAGTAGCGGTCACAGGCCTTAATCACCTCTGATAGGCGGATAATCTCTGGCCTCGTACCGACAATGGTCATAACCTTAAGCTTCTTCACAACTGTTAAACCTCCACATAATACGTATCCGGCTTTTCTGGGTCAAAGATTTCACATGCCCAGAACAATGTAATGACATCCTCATCCCCTGTATTTTCAATCGAGTGGGTATAGCCGACAGGAATGTCCACAACTTCAGGCACTTCACCATTTACGTGATATTTAATAACTTTATCTGAGTCAATCTTTCTAAAGCGAATGGTCGCCTCTCCTTGAATGACGAGAAATTTCTCCACCTTCGTATGATGCCAGTGATTGCCACGAGTCACCCCTGGTTTTGTCTTAGAGATGAAGATTTGACCAAGCTCTTTTGACTTTATAAATTCCGCCAGCCATCCTCGATTGTCGCTGTTTTTCTTAAGACGATAGGAAAAATTGTCCTCTTCCAAGTAGGACAAAAAGGTGCTATACAAATTGCGGTCAAACTCTTTTTCTAAGGAAGGCATCACAAGTGATTCTCGGTTTGCTTTGAAGGAAAAAAGCTTCTCGGCTAGTTCACCGAGCTTTACTTCATATGTCATAGGAACCGTACAGAATTCTCCGTATTTTGTCGGATTTCCATCAAGGGCGCACAGAAATTCATTCAACACCTCATCGATATAACACATCGTTAAACTAGTCTCTGGATCGTGAATCTCAATTGGTTCATTACGTGAAATCTTATGACAAAAGGTTGCGACGACGCTGTTATAATTCGGACGACACCATTTTCCAAATAGGTTTGGAAGACGATAAACAAACACCTTTGCTCCAGTTTCCCCACTGTACCTAAACAGTAGTTCTTCGCAGGCCCTCTTGCTGTTTCCATAAGGATTATCCTTGTCAGCCTGGGTAGAAGAAGAGAAAAGGACTGGCGCTTTGTTATTATATTTTTTTAAGAGCCCTAATAGTTTGCTAGTAAAGCCTTCATTCCCTTCTACAAACTCTCTTTTATCAAGCGGTCTATTTACTCCTGCCAAATGAAAGACAAACTGGCATTCTTTTAAATATTGTTCAAGTGTTGACGAATCTGTATCACGGGTTACTTTATAAATGTTTTCATACCCCTTATTGATGAGCTGAGAAATGAGATTTTTCCCAACAAAACCATTTGCTCCGGTTACGAGTATTTTCACTTTTTCGCCTGCTCCTCCCTTGATTTCTACATGGCTTCTACTATATACTTCGCCTTCTTTAATTCCTCTTGGATATAGTTTAATTGAAGCAACTTCTCCTTTATTTGCTCAACATTTAGAATTTGCGTGTTGTGGGAGTTATACTCTTTGTCCTCTGAAAGCTTTTCATCACCATTGATAAAATATTTGTCATAATTTAAGTCCCGTTTATCTGCCGGTACGCGGTAAAATCCACCCAGATCCTCGGCAACAGAGTGCTCCTCTCTTGTTAAGAGGGTTTCGTATAATTTTTCTCCATGACGAGTTCCAATCACTTTAATCTCATTGTCCGCCTCAAATAATTCCTTTAAAGCCTGCGCTAAATCTCCAATAAAACAAGCTGGCGCTTTTTGCACCATAATGTCTCCTGCATCCGCATTCTGAAACGCAAAAATGACAAGCTCCACCGCTTCTTCTAAGCTCATGAGGAATCTTGTCATTTTGGGATTAGTGATTGTTAATGGTTTGCCACTCTTAATTTGCTCTACAAACAATGGGATTACAGAACCACGAGATGCCATCACATTGCCATACCTCGTACCGCAGATGAGTGTTTGTTCTGGAGAAGTTGTTTTTGCTTTTGCCACAAACACCTTTTCCATCATCGCTTTCGAGATGCCCATCGCATTGATTGGATAGGCAGCTTTATCCGTTGACAGGCAAATCACCTTTTTAACTTTATATTCAATAGCTGCTGTTAAAACATTGTCTGTACCAAGAATATTGGTTTTTACAGCTTCAAGTGGAAAAAACTCACAAGATGGTACTTGCTTGAATGCCGCTGCATGAAACACATAATCAACCTGATGCATCGCATTTTTTACACTTGTGATATCTCTTACATCGCCTAAATAAAATTTCAGCTTATCATTGCGATATTTTTTTCGCATATCATCTTGTTTTTTTTCATCCCGGGAGAAGATCCGAATTTCTTTTACATCCGTGTCCAAGAACCGCTCCATCACGGCGTTTCCGAAGGAGCCTGTGCCTCCCGTAATAAGTAATATCTTGTCTTTAAACATCAAGTTGCCCCTTTCGCTAATGGTAGGTGTTTCATAATGATGTTGATATTTCTACGAATATCGTAATGCTGTTCAAGAAAATGGCGTCCATTTCGCCCAAGGCATTCCCTAAGATCTACAGTCGAAGCCAAGCTTTGGGCATTTTTGATAAATCCTTCAATATCACCGCTTTCTGACCAAAGACCACATTCGGAATTAAGGAGGACATCCTTTAAGTCCGTTCTTGAGTCGGTGGCTGCAAGAACTGGAAGCGAATGCTCCATATAGGCGGTTAGCCTCGATGGAAAATTTGGAATGGTAAAACGATGATCTAGGAAAATTAATCCAACATCTGCCACAGATAGTAGCTGATCATATTCTGATTTGGGTAATTCCTTCAGCAGGGTTACATTTTGAGGCATGATTTTTTCTAAATGTTTCCTAATTTTTTCATACTCCGTCCCAGAACCAACAATTAACAAATGGGTATTTTCTATTTGGTAGAAATGATCAATGACCTGCAATAGAAAATCGATTCCCTGTGGTCTCCCTAAATTACCCCCATAGACAAATAGAGTAGATTCACTTGGAATATCGTATTTCTCAAATACCTGCCTATCTCCCGCTTCTTTGATTTCAATTGGCTCAATCGAATTCGGAAAAATTTCTACCTTTCCCTTCTCTATTTTATGATTGTGCTCGAGTATATACCTCACATTGCCTTCTGACATACAACCAATCTTGTCGGACAATTGATATAGGTTCCTTTCCTTTCTACGAAAGTATCTCCATATGAGACTGCCCTTTTTTAAAATTTCGATATCTACAGCATTTTGTGGAAAAATATCCTTCAGAACTAAATAAGTTTTGCTTCCATGCTTTCGTTTGAAGTACTTAATCACTCTTTCGAATGTAATCGGTGGGGTCGAATACATGACTAAGTCAAAATGTACCCCAGCAAAGTACTTTTTAATCGCCCATAGGTATTGCTCTTCAATCAAAAGCGTAGATATTCCTTTTTCAATGAAGCCTGTTTTGGTAATATTCCCCGTCTTCACTTTAAGGAGCTTAATATTCTTCAAGTTTACTAGTTCCGTAGGCAGATTGGTTCTCTTTTCCCTCGGAAACACGACGTATACATTCAACCCTCTTCTTGCAAGTTCTCGCACTAGATCTGTATAAATTCCTCTCTCATGAACATCTTCCATCTCTGACAAAGTTAAAAATAGGACATTCAAAAAATTCACCCTTATTTAAAGAAAAATGATTTTCAAAGGCCGTTGCTTGCACCTTCCTAAAACAAGCCTAATATTTTCTTTCGAATTGGCACTGGCTCTTGATGTTCAAGCTTCTCACCCATTAACAGCGCCTCGGCATTTGTTTTGTAAGACGCTGTAAAGTTCCTACCAAAATCAGCAGATATTCGCCGGTAGGCCTCTTGCAATGAAAAGCCTCTGGAGCTACAGTTATGTGCATCTGATGCAATGAAATGAACCATGTGATGTTCGATCAGCTTCTCTGAAAGAGCTTTAGCCTTTTTTCCAAAATGGCCTAGTACACTTGCAGCGGTTACTTGAACGAGAGCGCCCTCATGAATTAGTTCATATAGCAGATTCGGCTCTTCCTCAATCCCCTTATTTCTCTCTGGATGGGCAATGATTGGCACAATTCCCTTTAATCTTAGCTCATACACTGCATGATGAATATTGGGTGGCACCCCTCCTGCTGATAGCTCTAGTAATAGATATCTTCCTTTATCATTAAGAGTAAGTACCTCTTTTTCAAATAGCTTGAACATATCCCGATGCAATCTTAACTCCTGTCCAGGATGAATCGATAAAGGGATTCCTTCATTCTGTAAGTACTTTTGATACTGCCGAATAGCGTTCCGTATCTTTTCCTTTGGATTTTCATAAACCCCATTCATGTGATGAGGAGTGGCTATGAGGTCAGTGATCCCATTACTTACTGCAGCAACTGCCATTTCGATAAACTCCGCTATTTGAGGAGGTCCGTCATCCACACCAGGTATGATATGGGAATGGATGTCAACCACGCTTATCCCTCCTTAGTCATCAACTAACTCATTCTATTAATCTAACTATACTGGCTATAATATTCCGTCTTCTTCGATTCGACCCCATTCACAACAACCCCAAGGATCCTTGATTTTGCTTTTTCAAGGAGTTCTTTTGCTTTTAAGGCACGCTCCTTATGAGTTTTTCCACTAGCCACTACCATCACCACTCCGTCACAACGGTTGGCAATGATTTGGGCGTCTGTCACAGCAAGTACTGGTGGCGTATCATACACAATGTAATCATACCTATTTTCCAATTCCTGCATTAATTTTTCCATCGCCTTTGAGTTTAATAGCTCTGAAGGGTTCGGTGGGATATCGCCAGAGGTCAGGATTTCCAAGTTGGGCACAAAGGTATTGGAAATAGCCCCTTCTAGATCGGTTTCTTTCGTTAAAATATTGGTTAATCCCACAATATTACTCGCCTGAAAGGAATAATGGATGCTAGGCTTCCTTAAATCCGTATCTACGAGCAATACCCTTTTTCCCTGCTGTGCAAGAACAATCGAAAGATTCAATGCCGTTGTTGACTTCCCATCAGCTGGCTCGGGGGAAGTAACCATGATCGATGTAATCTCTTCGTCCACCGAGGAAAACAATATATTTGTACGAATGAGCCTGTATTGTTCGGATATAATTTCTCTTGGGTGATGATGGGCAATTAAAGGAATTGTATTCTTATTTCTATTTCTTTCTCTATACCTTGATCTGCGATTCAATAACCTCTACCCCCATCTTTTGAATTGTGGAGCTTTTTTTCACCTTTTGCTTTGACATTTTTTGAATGGATCCAAGTACAGGAAGTCCTAAATAGGCTTCAACATCAGATGCAGTATGCAATGAATTATCCAGGTACTCCAAAAGAAACACCAGTCCAACGCCCATCAACAATCCCAGTACAATGCCAACGGCAATATTCATTCTAGGATTAGGACTTATCGGTGCCGGATTCTCCTTTAACTCCGCTTTTGCCAATATATTGACATTATCTACATTCATGATCCCTTTAATTTCCTGCTGGAAGGTTTCTGATATTTGATTCACAATTTCAACTGCACGCCCTGGCTTACTATCCTGAACGGTCAATGAAAATACCTGTGATTCCGACTGGCTACTAACCGAAATATTCTGTTCTAACTGCTCAACTGTTTGATTAAGCTCCAGCTTCTCGATCACCTTTTCTAAGATCGCTGCACTTTTAATGATGACGCTATACGTATTGATTAATTCAATATTGCCTCTCATTTGTGTAGTATCTAACTGATAATTTGTGTCCTTTTGATTAACTAAAATTTGTGTTGAAGCTTCATATTTGGGAGTCAGGAGAAAATAAGAAACAACGGCACTTAATGCCCCCATCACAAATGTAAAAAGTGCAATAAGCATCCATCGCTTCCTTATTATTCCAAATAATTCTTTCATGCTAATCGAGTCTTCCATTTTAACCTCCTATCTAGTAGGTTAGATCTGTATTATTTTTCAAGCCTATCATTCTTTAAAAAATCCATAATGATCTGAAACCATAAAGAGTGCCCTCCGTCATTTAGATGAAGGCGGTCACTTGTCATGATATCCGCCAATACAATATTATCCTCATCTATTTTTGTTAAAATCTTTTCATGACTATTGATATAGGACCACTTTTTCTCCATTATTTTTTCTGTTGATGCATTCACATAGTCTAGGTACGTTTGCTTCAAATTATTTTTATTCTCACTGTTAATGATCGGATTAGGTGATAACAATATTATTTTTGCATTTGGAAGTCCCATTTGAAGTGAAGACACTAGTGTTTCCATTTCGTTCACAGTTTGTTCTAAACCAATAGATTGATGGTAATTATTTAATAAAGCCGTTTCAAAAATAACCAAATCTGGTTGCTCTGGAATAATATCATTGATTTTTCCACTATTGATGAAATCAGTTGTTGTATAACCCTCATACCCACGTGCAATGAATCTCAAATTTTCTAGTTCGGGAAACTCGGCCCTTAAGCCTTTTTCAAGCAGCTCTGGCCATGTGTTCGCGGGATGGCTCGCTCCGCTTCCAGCAGCACCATCGCTTCCAACAACTGCGATGACTACATGTTGTTGCGTAAGAGCTTTATATAAAAGATAATCGATGAGCGTTTGGGATGGATGAAGATTTGGGTCCAAGCTTTGGATTCGTGCCTCTTTCGCTTCCCTCTCTCTTAATTGGATTTTCTCTTGCTCCTGTTTCCCTTCTATTCCAGCCGCTGTGAGTTTACTTTGCCAATGCAGATTCCCCATGACAAGCACCCCGATACAAAGAGCGGCTACTATGAAAAACAAAAATGTTCTCACCTTATCCTCCTAAATTTTTTCTACATGGTTACAGTTTTGCTTCTGCCACTTTATAAATTCCACCAATGTCTTGTATTCTTGAATTTCTTTTTTTTCGATCCCAAGCTCTTTTAGTTCCTTTAGCAGGTCGCTCCACTCCTGTTCAATATACAAATGGGAATCGATATCAAGATCAGGTTCGATTAACATCATGAAATCTACATTTAGAACCTTAGCGATTTTCTGAATCACATCAATTGTAGGGTTTTTATTGATGTTTCGTTCAATATTACTTAAATAGGATTTGGAGATATTCGATAGCTCTGCTAATTCCGATAATGTATAGCCTCTTCGCTTCCGGATTTCTGCGATATTTTTTCCAATCATTTTTCAACCTCTTTAACTAGATTTTCTTTTGAAAACTTAGACAATCACTTCCTCTTAAAGTAATCTTCTATTCTATTTGAATTTGATTTTTGACGCAGTTGATTACTCGCATCTGCTCTTCCTCGTTCATATTCGTTCCAGAAGGCAAGCATAGTCCATCCTTGAAAAGCTTCTCTGAAATGACCTCTTCTTGACTATGAGCAAAAAACTGGTACCCCCTGAAAAGTGGCTGAAGATGGAGCGGCTTCCACACAGGTCTGGCCTCAATATTTTCTTTATCAAGCGCTCTAAGTAGTTCGTTCCTATTAAAACCAGTTATTTGAGCATCCAGCACAATGGCCGTTAGCCACCGATTCGAATACGTCTCTTCCAGTTCTGGCATAAAGGAAATACCCGGAACCGAACCTAGTTCTTTTTCATAGGTATTGAAAATCTCTCTTTTTCTTTTCACTCTTTCCTCTAATACTTCCAATTGACCTCTACCAATCCCAGCCAAAACATTGCTTAGCCGATAGTTGTAGCCCATTTCACTATGCTGATAATGGGGGGCAGGCTCTCGTGCTTGGGTTGCCAAGAAACGGGCTTTTTGCAGTGATACGATATGATTCGAAACAAGCATGCCTCCGCCAGAGGTCGTAATAATTTTGTTGCCATTAAAGGAGAAAATCCCAAAATCCCCCATGCTTCCACTCATTTTGCCTTTATAGGAAGAGCCTAGCGATTCCGCTGCATCCTCAATAATTGGAACCTGATAGGCGTTACAGATGGTGCTGATTTCATCCATCCGAGCAGACTGGCCATAAAGATGAACAACAATGACTGCCTTTGGAAGCTTATTTTCCCGTTTCGCTACTTGGAATGCTCGTTCTAATGCAAGTGGGGACATATTCCACGTTTCTGGCTCTGAATCGATAAAAACTGGCTCTGCCCCTTGGTATAAAATAGGATTTGCCGATGCGACAAATGTTAGGGAGGAGCAGAAGACAATATCCCCCTCTTTAACATCCAATAAAGAAAGAGCCAAGTGAATCGCTGCAGTACCTGAGCTTACTGCAACGGCATCCTTGACTCCCACATAGGTCGCTATTTCTTTTTCGAATTCATTCACATTAGGGCCTAATGGAGCTACCCAGTTAGTATCAAAAGCTTCATTAATATATTTCATTTCCATCCCGCTCATATGTGGGGACGATAAGTAGATTCTATTCTTAATTGTGGTATTTAGCAGGGGGCTCCCTCCTTTCATAACTTAGCCATGGCTCTTTGTTCGTACCTCTCCTGCGCCCTCAAAATCTGGTTCATCGAGATGAATATTTTCCGATCGAATCACCTTCAAAAAGGTTAGCCAGAGAATCTTTAGATCCAATAAAAAAGTTTGATGCTCTACATACCATACATCGAGCTCAAACTTCTCTTCCCAGGTGATTGAATTTCTGCCATTGACCTGCGCCCAGCCAGTGATCCCAGGTTTCACCAAATGCCTTCTTGCCTGCTTTTCCGAATACAGAGGAAGATACTCCATCAATAGTGGTCTTGGCCCAACAAGACTTAACTCGCCCTTCAAAACATTGATTAACTGTGGCAGCTCATCAAGACTGAATTTACGAAGAAATACACCCAAAGAAGTAATCCTTAGATGATCTGGCAACAGCTTTCCATCATGATCTCTTTCATTACTCATCGAACGAAATTTATAGAGATCAAAGGGAGCACCATGCAACCCTGGTCTTTTTTGTTTAAAAAGGACTGGTGCCCCAAGCTTCCATTTGATTAAAAGAGCAACTAGGAGCATGAGCGGTGCAAGTACTATCAATCCTAATATTGAGATAAATAAATCCAATATTCTTTTCATCCATTCACATCCATAAAATCTTCTCGAAATCGCTATTTATTTGAATCTATTTCATCAAGTCTCTTCTTAATTTCTTCTATTAAACTAGATAGTTTCATATCTTCTACTTCATTCCCTATTGTATAAGCGTAGATTAGTACTTCTTTGAATTTTTCCTGATCTATACAGCCCTTCATTTGTCGATTACTCTTTTCATTAAATATTATAAAAATAGATTCTTTTCTTCTATTACATACCCATCTGGGTTCAGAGATTGCCACTTCCATGTATCTCTGCACATTTCACTAATTCCCTTTTCAGCGCTCCAATCAAGCTCTGCCTTAGCTTTTGTTGGATCGGCATAGCAAATCGCAATATCGCCTTGTCTCGCTTCCACAATTTTATATGGGATTGGAACCCCAGTTACCTTCTCAAATTCCTTCACCATTTCAAGAACACTATAGCCTCGACCAGTTCCAAGATTATAAGCATCAACACCAACCTCATTTAGCGTCTTATCAAGTGCTTTGAGATGGCCTTTTGCAAGGTCCACTACATGAATATAATCACGGACCCCCGTACCATCGGGCGTTGCATACTCAGCTCCAAATACATTAAGATGACTTCGCTTCCCAACAGCTACTTGAGCAATATAAGGCATCAGGTTATTCGGAATCCCATTTGGATCCTCACCAATCCGCCCACTTTGATGAGCCCCAATCGGGTTAAAATATCGTAATAGAGCGATACTCCACTTCTTATCAGATAGATAGATATCTTTCAATATTTCCTCAATCATTTGCTTTGTTCTTCCGTAGGGATTCGTTGGACTTAACAAAGAGTCCTCTGTAATTGGGACGGTTTCGGGGGCACCGTACACCGTTGCAGAGGAGCTGAAAACGATTTTCTTAACATCATATTTTTGCATCAAATGACAGAGAATGATCGTTCCTGTCACATTGTTTTGATAGTAGTGAAGAGGTACAGATACGGAGTCACCAACGGCTTTGAGGCCAGCAAAATGAATGACTGCGTCAATTTCATTTTCCCGAAACACAGACTCCAGCCCTGCATGATTCAGAAGATCCACCTCGTAAAACGTGGGCTTCTTTCCAGTTATCTCATATACTCTATCAAGTGCCCTTGGATTACTGTTCGATAAATTATCGACGACAATCACCTCATAGCCTGCCTCTAGAAGCTCCACACAAGTATGACTTCCTATGTAACCAGCCCCTCCTGTAACAAGAATTGCCAATATTCCACCCCCTGAACTTAAGAATTTAACACCTTTTGACTCCCTACCAAACCCTCGATATACGATAAAACGTCATGCTGAATGTCCTCCTGCTGTATAGCAAAATCAATGGTAGCCTTCACAAATCCAAGCTTATCCCCAAGGTCATACCTTTTTCCTTCAAGTTCATAGGCTAAGACTTCCTTCTTCTCATTAAGAAGATTAATGGCATCAGTTAATTGGATTTCCCCTCCCGCACCTGGTGGAAGCTCTGCCAAAATCTCAAATATTTCCGGCTGCAAAATATATCTGCCTAAAATTGCATAATTCGATGGAGCTTCATGAATACTAGGTTTTTCAACTAGGTTCCGAATGGAGATAATTCCTTTCTCCACGTTGCCTCCTTTTGGATTAATAATCCCATACTTATGGACGTCCTCACGCTGGACCTCCTGTACACCGACAACAGTCGTACTATAGCGATTAAAGACATCCATCAGTTGCTTTAGGCAAGGCTTCTCCGAACGGACAATATCATCCCCTAGAAGGACTGCGAACGGTTCATTTCCTATGAATCTACTGGCGCAGGAAATGGCATCCCCCAGTCCCCTTGCTTCCTTCTGCCGGATATAATGAATGTTCGCCATATTCGATATCTTTTGAACCTGGTAAAGAAGGTCATGCTTTTTTTTCTTAAGAAGTGTTTCCTCGAGTTCGTAGGACTTATCAAAATGGTCCTCAATGGCTCGCTTTCCACGCCCTGTCACAATAATAATGTCTTCAATCCCTGATTCGATCGCTTCCTCGACAATATATTGAATCGTCGGCTTATCGACGATCGGCAGCATTTCCTTTGGCTGTGCCTTTGTAGCAGGTAGAAACCGTGTTCCAAGACCAGCAGCCGGTATAATCGCCTTTCTTACTTTCATATGTTCAATCCCACCTAAATATTTATAGTACAGCTAGCTTTTTCTCCGTTGCCTGATCATTGCTAAGGAATAACAGATGTTCTCTCAGAGTATTTTTTTCCATGGATGCAAACCCATCAATCAACTGCATAATCGATTCCACATCCGTATTCATCGTTTTTCCTACATAAATTTTTGGATGAATTTGCTCCTCATGAATTTCTCCGGGCTTTAATAATTCTTCAAATAACTTCTCGCCCGGTCTCATTCCTGTGTATTCAATTCCGATTTCTTCAACCGTACTGCCTGATAGATGAATTAAGTTCTTAGCAAGGTCGACAATTTTGACTGGCTCTCCCATGTCGAGCACAAATACCTCTCCCCCTTCAGCCAATGCCCCTGCTTGTAAGACAAGTCTGGATGCTTCCGGGATGGTCATGAAGTAACGGACCATATCAGGATGAGTGACCGTCACGGGCCCCCCTCTTTGAATTTGCTTTGTAAAAAGCGGGATGACACTGCCTCTACTCCCCAACACATTTCCAAAACGGACAGCCACGAATTTCGTTTCACTTTCCTTATTGATGTGTTGAATGATAAGTTCAGCGAGCCTTTTCGTTGCTCCCATCACACTCGTTGGATTTACCGCTTTGTCTGTAGAAATCATGACGAAATCATCGACCCTGTTCCAGTTTGCTGCATTCGCGACATTCAAGGTACCAATAATATTATTTTTGACGGCCTCATCAGGATTCATTTCCATCAAGGGTACATGCTTATGTGCAGCAGCATGGTAAACAACGTTTGGCTGATACTCCTTCATCAGCGACATCATTTTGTCCCCATCCTGGATATCCGCAATTTCTGTGTAAAATTCAATCCCACTCGAGCCGTATGATTCCTCTAACTCCATCCTGATGGAATAGATGCTATTCTCACCGTGCCCTAATAAAATGAGTTTTTGAGGCTGGAATTTGCAAACCTGCCTACAAATCTCTGAACCTATCGAGCCACCAGCACCTGTTATTAACACTATTTTATTTGTTAAATAATCAGATATTCTTTCCGAATCCAACTGTACTGGCTCTCTTCCTAATAAATCCTCTACTTGCACATCACGAAAATGGTTGACGGCTATTTTTCCTGTCATTAAATCCTCTAATCTTGGAATCGTTTGGGTCCTTATTCCTGTTTTTAAGCATTTTTGAACAATGAGGTTTAACTCTCTTCGTTCCAGGGAAGGTAAGGCAATAACAATATTTTCAACCTGATAATGTTGAATCGCTTTTTCAATTTTGTTTCTCCCCCCAAAAACAGGAATTCCAAGAATATCGAGATGCTGCTTTTTGACGTCATCATCAATAAAGGCGACAGGTTTTAACTCAGCATCATGACTAAGAAGCAGCTGCCTTGCAACCATAGTGCCAGCTGAGCCTGCACCAACGATAAGTGTTCTAATCTTGCTGTCGTCCTCGCTCTTTCGATAGTTATTCAGGACCCTCCAGCCAAAGCGGGAACCGCCGATCAATAGCATATGGAGCATCCACGTAACAACGATAAGGCGTAGGTAAGCATCTTGAAAAAAAATAAACTGTAAGATACCTACAGTCAGAAACGTAAAACTCACCGTCTTCAGTACGATGAGGAGCTCACCAATACTGGCGTACAGCCATGCTTTTTTGTAGAGCTTATAAATATAGCTAAAAAAATGATGACAGCTTAACAGAATCAAAGTACTCAACATGTATGTACTTGAAGCAAAATCAAAATGAATATTTGTTAATGCACTTCCAATAAAAAGAGCAATCACTACAATGATAGAATCGGAAAAGAAAAATAAAGAAATCCTTCTTTTATAGCTCACCCATATCCCCCTTAAGATAAAATAAAATTCTTAACTACAAAGTTTTTCTAAAAAACTCCTTAGTTAAGAATTTTATAAAAAATGGGCATCTAACCCGTCCTCACACCACACTATCGACGACTAGCGTCTAAGGTAATTGCAACCCACAGCATGACCGAGTGCCTTCGTTATTAAAGGTAAGAAGACATCACCTATCCCAAAACCAAGTTCAATATAAGACTTAGATTTGTGCTTTTTAAAGAACGATAAGAGAAAAATAAAAAACTTGTTTGGAACCTGTTTTATTTTCATAACCTATGATAGTTCTTTATAAAGAACAAGTCAATACCTTTTGAAGAATATTTTAAAAAAAAATGATAATATTGAACTAGACACATTCTTTATATTGAACTCTTCATTTTATGACGCTTGGGGTTCTTTCATTCCACCAATCTCGCCCTTCTCCTTATTTCCTTCTAAAAAAACTCTATCAATTTTTTAAACTTCATAGTAACATGGAAAAATATCAACAGGTTGAAGGAGTATTCGCATAAATGAAAATTGAAGAACAATGGACATCAAAGCTAGGTTTTATTTTGGCAGCTGCTGGGTCAGCGATCGGACTCGGGGCGATTTGGAAGTTCCCCTATGTAGCAGGAACGAATGGAGGAGCGATCTTTTTTCTTCTTTTTATTTTATTTACCCTATTTATTGGAGCTCCCATTTTAATTGCAGAGTTTATTATAGGGCGGGCCACACAGAAGGATGCCATTAGCGCATACCAGGAATTAGCACCTCGCACGCCCTGGCATTTCATCGGATACTTGGGCGTAATAGCCTCGATTGTCCTTCTTTCCTTCTACAGTGTTGTCGGGGGATGGATCTTATCTTATTTATGGAGAAGCATTACGGGAGCTTTTAGTGGTTTGTCACAAGAACAATATGCATCCCTATTCGAGAAAACGATTGGGAACCCTGCTGAAGCCATTATTACCCAGCTTATTTTTATGCTTATTACCATTTGGGTCGTTCAAGGCGGCATTCAAAAAGGGATTGAGAAAGCAAATAAATATATGATGCCAGCTTTGTTCATTCTCTTTATTATTCTCGCGATTCGTTCGATGACATTAACAGGGGCATCAAGCGGAATTGAATTTCTATTGAAGCCTGATTTTAGCAACGTTTCTGCTCAAACGCTTCTCCTCTCACTCGGACAGTCCTTCTTTGCCTTAAGTGTCGGGATTTCCGTAATGGTGACCTATGCATCTTATTTATCAAAAGCTGAAAATATGATAAAATCGGCTTTTTCCGTTGTTGGTTTAAATATCTTAATTTCATTGTTAGCGGGATTGGTTATTTTTCCAGCTGTTTTCGCCCTTGGGTTTGAACCTGATGCTGGTCCTGGACTCGTATTTGTCGTCCTACCTGCAGTTTTTAATGAAATGGTGTTTGGCGGCGTCTTTTTATCGATTTTCTTAATTTTGTTATTGTTTGCTACATTAACCTCTGCTTTTTCCATTTTGGAAATTGTTGTTGCCGTTATGGTCAAGAAGGAAGCAGGAAAAAGGAAGCGAGCTGCTTGGATAGCAGGAATCATTATTTTCGTCATTGGGATTCCAAGCGCACTTTCATTTGGAGTTCTCTCAGATATTACTCTGTTTAAAAAAGGTATTTTTGATTTTGCTGATTTCATGGTCAGCAATGTCGGCTTACCACTTGGTGCCTTGTTTATTTCAATATTTGTTGGCTACCGAGTTCCACGTAAGCTTGTAAAAAAGGAACTAGAGCTTGGAACAAAGGGCTTAGGTAAGCTTTTTGATCTATGGTATTTTTCTATTCGTTATGTGGTGCCAATCGCTATTATAATTGTTTTCTTGAATTCTGTAGGGATTTTAAAATAGACAAAAGCAAGTGGAGTGAATGCTACCACTTGCTTTTTTTTACAAGGATCCTATTGATTTAGATACGTTCCACAAATCGCTTCATTCTTTTAACGGCTTCCTGTAATTGTTCCATGGATGAAGCATAAGAGCAGCGAATATGTCCTTGTCCACTTTCTCCAAACACATCTCCTGGAACAACGGCTACCTTTTCCTCAAGCAACAGCCTCTCTGCAAATTGCTCGGAGGTGAGACCTGTGCTTTGAATCGATGGAAAAGCATAAAAGGCTCCCCCTGGAATATGACAGTCTAACCCAATTTCATTTAAGGATTGCACAAAATAATTTCTTCTACGGCGATAATCCTTCCGCATCGCAATGACATCCTCTTGGCCATTCTTCAGTGCTTCAACAGCAGCATATTGAGCCATGGTGGGTGCACACATAATCGCATATTGATGAATTTTGAGCATCGCCTGTGTAATTTCCTCAGGGGCACAAACAAAACCAAGACGCCAGCCCGTCATGGCAAAGCCTTTCGAGAATCCAGAAATCAAAATCGTTCTTTCTCTCATTCCCTCAATCGCAGCAAGACTGACAAATTTCTCATCATAGGATAGCTCGGCGTAAATCTCATCTGATAAGATAAGTAGGTCATGTTTTTTCGCCACTGCAGCAATTTCCTCGAGATCATGCCGATTCAACATCGTCCCTGTTGGATTGTTTGGAGAGCAGAGAATAACAGCCTTCGTCCGATTGGTAATCGCTTGTTCAAGCTCCTCGGCAGTAATCTTAAAATCATTTTCCTTCTTTGTCTGCACCGTAACAGGCTTCCCACCAGCTAGGGCAACAAGGGGAGCATAGGAAACAAAGCATGGCTCAATCACAATGACCTCATCACCCGCGTCGATAATTGCTCTCAAGGCAATATCTAGCGCCTGGCTGGCCCCAACCGTCACGATAATTTCTTTTTTCGGCGAGTAGGTCACATGAAAGCCCTTTTCCATATAAGCTGAAATTTCTTCCCTTAGCTCCAGCAACCCCGCATTCGCCGTATAGGACGTATACCCCTGTTCCAGGGATAGAATAGCCGCCTCCCGTACAGACCATGAAGTGACAAAATCCGGCTCTCCTACTCCAAGGGAAATAACCCCTTCGATTCCGGCCGCTAGATCAAAGAAGCGACGTATACCAGAAGGCTTGAGTGCATTCACAGTTTCAGATAGGTATGTTTTCGTCTGTTCCATTAAGGAGCCACCACGATTCGCTTGTCGTCATCATTCTGCTCAAAAATGGTTCCATCGTGCTTATATTTTTTCAAGATAAAATGAGTGGTTGTTGAAATAACAGAATCAAGGGTAGAGAGCTTCTGTGAAACAAAGTTTGCCACCTCATTCATCGTCTTTCCTTCAATCACAACTGATAAATCATAGGCACCAGACATCAAATATAATGCCTTGACCTCTTTAAAGCGATAAATTCTTTCTGCGATTTCATCAAAGCCGACACCTCGTTTTGGCGTTACTTTGACATCGATCATCGCCGTGACTCCCTCTTGCCCCGCTATTTTGGACCAATCTACAATAGAGGAGTACTGTACAATCACATTGCTTTCCTCAAGCTTCTTGATAAGCATTTCTGTTTCTTGTACACTTAAGTTCACCATTTTGGCTAAATCTTCTACAGGAATTCGAGCATTTTTTTCAAGTACTTCGACAATTTCCAACTCAATCTCTGTCAGCTTCATAAAAACCACCTTAATTTATGTCATAAAATAACTAAATTATATCAAAATATGCTGTGATTGAGTATTTCATTTTAATACTTCTACCATTTTTTTGAGAGGAGGGTTTTTTCATGTCCGTTTTGAAGGGCAAACAGAAAATAAATGGGAATGATCTTTACTATGAGCATTATTTACACGAAACATCCTCCAAGACCATTCTTTTAATTCACGGTTTTCTTTCGTCCACCTTTAGCTTTCGACGCTTGATTCCATTGCTATGCCAAGAATACAACGTGATTTCAATCGATTTTCCTCCCTTTGGCAAGAGCGGCAAGTCAACAAGGTACGTCTATTCCTACAATAATATTGCTAAATCGATCCTCTCGCTTCTTGAGCAGCTGCATATTCGTGAATTTGTCGCGATCGGTCATTCAATGGGAGGACAGATCACTTTAAATATCGCTTATTTACGACCAGATTTCGTTGAGAAGGTCGTCCTATTATGCAGTTCTGGATATCTAGAACGCTCGAAGCAATCCTTGATCTATTTGAGCTATTTACCTTTTTTTCATCTTTTTGTAAAACGGTATCTAGAAAAATCAGGAGTGATGAAAAATTTGCAAAATGTTGTCTTCAATCAGCAATTAATTGATGAAGAATTGTTCCAGGGGTATATGGAGCCATTTTTAAATGAAGAAATATTTAAGGGACTAGCAAGATTGTTGCGCCACAGAGAGGGTGATTTATCGGAAGAAATCTTACATAAAATTGAAACGCCATGCCTCCTCATTTGGGGAGAGGAGGATAAAGTGGTACCACTCAGCATCGGCAAACGATTACAGAAGGATTTGAAAAATTCTCGTCTTATTGTGTTAAGTGAGACAGGCCATCTTGTTCCAGAGGAGCGGCCAAAAGAAGTTTTTCAGCATATTGTTAGCTTTTTGCAGGAAACAGAAGTTCATGTGGAAGCCTAATAGCTATTGTTGTTATTTTCATAATTTTTGTTTTATGATAGGAATGGAAATTATTATATTGAAAGAGGTGCAGCAATGAGTCATTATGATTTCAGCAAACAAATTAGTCGGCAAAATACCGCCTCAGTGAAATGGGATCGGAACGATATCGTCTTTGGAACATCTGATGTTCTACCAATGTGGGTTGCGGATATGGACTTTGCGCCACCAAAAGAGGTCACAGCAGCATTGAAGGACCGACTTGAGCATGGCATTTACGGATACACCTATGTACCTGACACGGCGACAGAAGCGATGCAAGCATGGCTTTCAAAGCGGCATCACTGGAATATTCAGCCTTCATGGGTCCTCTATAGCCCAGGGGTTGTGCCAACGATCGGAATGGCTGTTCAAACGTTGACCAAGCCTGGTGATAAGGTCTTACTTCAATCGCCAGTATACGCACCCTTTTTCAGTATGATTGAAAAAAATAACCGGGTCGTAGTGAATTCTCCGTTATCATTAGTGAATGGGAAATATGAAATTGATTTTGCTGATTTTGAGGAAAAGCTAAAAGAGGGTGTAAAGCTATTCCTTCTATGTAACCCTCATAACCCAGGTGGGCGTGTTTGGAGTGAAGAAGAGCTTCGAAAAATAGCCGATCTATGTATCCAATACGATTGTCTCATCCTCTCAGATGAAATCCATTCGGACTTAGTTTTCAAGCCGAACCGACATATCCCTGTGGCTTCCTTAGAGGAAAACTATCAGGACCATATTGTCACCTGTGTGGCACCAAGTAAAACCTTTAATTTAGCGGGCCTACAGGCTTCGGCCATCATCATTCCAAATCAGTCGATCCGCGAGGCCTTTAAAGAGACTCAAAATCGGCTTAGTATTAATAGCTTAAACACCTTTGGGGTGGTTGGTTTAGAAGCTGCTTATCGTTACGGGGAGCAATGGTTAGAAGAACTGCTTGATTATTTAGAGGAAAGCACCCATATCGCCATTGATTATATTGAGAAGGAGATCCCTGATCTAACTGTCATGAAACCGGACGGTACGTACCTCCTATGGATCGACTGCCGAAAGCTCGGCTTGTCAGATGCGGAAATAAGGGACAAACTACTTAAGAAAGGAAAGCTTGGTCTTGAACCTGGCCCTAAATATGGTCCTGGTGGAGAAGGCTTCGTGAGAATGAACATCGCCTGTACGAGAGATATGCTGCTTGATGGGTTAGAGCGGCTAAAGCTAGCATTTACGTAAAAAAAATCTTATGAAAAATGGGAGCAGTGATCCTTCAAAAGGAAGTTGCTCCCTTTTTCATGGAAGCGTCATTTCGCTATATTTCTTTCATAAGTGTTGAGCTGCATGGAAATTCATCATATACTAGATGATAATGAGAATCAATAATAATGGCTCTTTTCTCAAACATTGTTGCTTTTGAACAAAAAATTATTAGACAATACAGTTGTTTATGCTGTCTATCTGTTTGAACCAACGGAGAAAAGTGCGACTCAAACTATGCGTATCGCACGCCTAGTATGAAACGGAATGGCCGGTATTAAGGACATTCCAGAACCACAATCCGTGCGAAAACAGCCATAATAATTAAGAGTTAGGAAGATGTCTCTTGGAAATATATGATGTAACCATTATTGGCGGCGGGCCAGCAGGATTATACGCAGCATTTTATAGTGGATTAAGAGAAATGAAAGTTAAAATCATCGAGGCACAGCCCTATTTTGGCGGAAAAATGCAGCTCTATCCTGATAAAGTCGTCTGGGATGTTGGCGGTCAGCCACCAACCTTAGCATGTAAGCTAATTGATCAAATCGTTCGCCAAGGATTAACATTTAATCCTACTATTGCTCTGAATGAGAAAATCACATGTATCGAGAAACGAGATGACTTGTTTATTGCTCATTCTCAGAAGGAAGCTCATTACTCAAAGGCAATTATCTTGGCAATCGGTGGAGGTATTTTTTCCCCACAAAGATTAGAAATATTTGAAAATCACCTTGAAAATGTCCACTACACCTTAAAGCCACCTAGCTACTATAAGGGGAAGAATATTATTATTTCTGGAAAGGGTGCTTCTGTATTCGATTGGGCCATTGCTTTAGCTGAAGTAGCTAATAAGGTGACTGTTATTATTTCAGAGGATAAGAAAAAAATTACTGCAGCGGTATATCAACAGCTCTTGGAACTATCTGTATGCATTCTTGAACATACAACCATCTCAGAGCTAGAGGTGGACAATGGTCAACGGATTACTGCGATTAAATGTGAGGATTTGAAATCAAAAGAAAGCAAGAGTATTTCTACGGATGAGGTGCTCATTAATTTAGGCTATAATCGAGATTTCACATTATTAAGCAACAGCCAGCTTCCCATTCAAACCGTAGAAAACAGCTATGTTGAAGGTCAGCCAAATGGGGTAACCTCGGTTCCAGGCTTATTTGCCATCGGAGATATTATTAAACATAATGCAAAATTAAATATGATCACCGGTGCCTTTCAAGATGCAGCCAATACCGTCAACATGGTGAAGCAGTTTGTCGACCCGAGTGCACGGAAAACAGCGATGGTCTCTACCCATAATTCCGTCTTTAAAGAACGTAACAAAGAAATTCGAAGAACATTAGACTGATTCAAACAAACATGATTCTATTTATCTTTGGAGCAAGAGATTTCGACTTTGAGAAATCTCTTGTTCCGGTTATTATTTAGATCGATCCCGACCAAGTGGGACGATAAGCGGCGTATGGGTGACGGGATCATCGATGACTTTACACTGTAGACCAAATACTTCTTCGATCAGTTCTTCGGTGACAATGTCGGATGGATTGCCTTGAGCGATAACCTTCCCCGCCTTCATAGCGATCAAATGAGTGGCATAGCGCGCAGCATGATTTAAATCATGGAGTACAGCCACTAAGGTATTCCCTTGCTCATTGAGGTCTTTGAATAATTCAAGCAGATCAATTTGGTGCGCGATATCTAAATATGTTGTCGGCTCATCCAAAAGAAGCAAGGGGGTTTGTTGGGCAAGCAGCATCGCGACCCAGACTCGTTGTCGTTGACCTCCAGAAAGCTCATCTACATAGCGGTTAGCAAGATCGGTGGTATTGGTCAGCTTCAGCGCCGTTACAACGGCCTGTTCATCCGACTCCGTCCATTGCTGAATGAGGTTTTGATATGGATAACGTCCATGGGCCACCAAATTGGCGACCGTGATTCCATCTGGGGCAGTCGATGATTGCGGCAGAAGACCAAGCCTTTTCGCCACTTCCTTGGATTTGTATTTGCTAATTTTCTTTCCGTCCAATAATATATGACCCACTGTAGGTTTGATTAAATTGGAAAGGGTGCGCAAAAGAGTCGATTTTCCGCATGCATTAGGACCGATAATAACCGTAAAGGAACGGTCAGGTATCTCAATCGATAGATTCTTGGAAATGACTCGTTGATCGTATTGAATGGTAACATCTTCCGCTCTTAGACCCGAATGGATAGAAGAATTCGCTTGGCTTTGAATATCTGCTTTTGTTATGGCCATAATCAATGAAAACCTCTTTCAAGAAAATCTATAGAATCAAAGGTACTTTTCTCAAACATTGTTGCTTACATACCGCCTTATATGTATGCGTTCATTAAGTTATATTCATACTGAATAAAATCCATTCACACACACATATATAAGGCTGGAATCAACACGATATTTTAACACAATATTTATACAGTAGAACGTGCTTGGTGAAACAATAACCAAACTAAATATAATCCTCCAAGGGATAAGGTTAGCACCCCTACAGGAAGAATCATTCCGGGAATCATTCTCTGGGCCAGAACATCCGCACTTAATAGAACAAACGCACCGACAGCCGCCGTTGGAGCTAGGCTTTCTGCCGTATTTGTAAAACGAAGAGCAATTTGCGGTGCCGCTAATGCCACGAAGGTCACCGGTCCCATAATTGCTGTCGCAACTGCTGTTAAAGCCACAGCAATCAGAATCAGCAAAAATTGGGTCCGCTCGAAATGGACACCATGGGACTTGGACGCATCCTTCCCCAGTTCCATCTCACGAAGAGGTCGATTCATGATCACTGCCAAAATAAGCAGGACAAGCACCAACAAAATTCCAGGAAGCACATGGTACCAATCGATTCCATTTAAAGATCCCACTCCCCATGCACCTGCTGTTAATGCAACCTCCGCTTTACTTTGAAGAAGCAGCATTGAATTGATACTGCCTAAAACCGTCGAAATGGCAATCCCAACAATAATTAAGCGGAAGCCCTGTGTCCCATTACGAAAAGCAAATAAATAAATAATAATTGCTGTGGCAAATCCGCCGATGAGCGAACCAAATGCAATCGTCGTAAAGGACATCGACTTGATTACGAGCATCACAACTAAGGCTCCGGTATACGAGCCTGAAGTAAAGCCCAGAATGTCAGGTGATCCTAATGGATTTCGGGTAATCGATTGAAAAATCGCTCCACTTATCGCCAAACCCGCCCCAAAAACAATAGCAGCTATTACCCGAGGCAAACGCCAATCGATAACAACTGTCCGTTTTAAACCTGTCAATTCACCTGAAAACGCGGAAAAAACTTCGACTATACTTAATTTAAGGGTTCCAACCATGAGGGAAAACAGGCCAAGGGCTAGTACAGCAGCGAGAAAAATCGCAGTAACACTCATACTTCTTACATCTAAGCGGAGCTTAACTGGTCCTTTTAGATGTATATATTTTCGCCCAAAATCAATTCGATCCACGAGAAACACTCCTTTCTTTTCCCTGCATCATAAACTACTCACTTTTCGTCTCCGTACAAGGATAAGAAGAATGGGAGCACCGACAAACCCTGTGATAATACCGACTGGAACCTCTGCTGGAGACATAACAACCCTTCCAATAATATCAGATAGAAGTAGGATCAACGGTGCAACAACGACGGAATAGAGAAAAATCCATGGTTGATCGGGACCGACAAACCATCTCACACAATGAGGAACCATTAACCCAATAAAAACAATTGGGCCCGCAATCGCTGTTGCCCCACCCGCTAATAGCGTCACGGCAATAAGGCCAAGGATTCGCATCCTATTCACGTTCACCCCTAGAGAGGAGGCGCGGTCGTCCCCAAATGCAATCGCATTTAACGCTGGTGCGATTGCTAGGGCCACGATAAGGCCTATGACGAGAAAAGGAAGTATTGGCCAAAGATCCTCCAGACCTTTTCTTGCAATCGAACCGATTCTCCAGTTCAGCATTCCCGCAAACGCTCGGCTATTTATTAAAGATAAAGCAGTAGTTATTCCGTTCAATGCCGCCGCCATCGCCACTCCAGCAAGAACAATTTGTTCAGGAGACGGGGATTTCTTGCCTGCGCCACCACCAATGAAATATATTGCTATAGTTGCAACGAATGCACCAACAAGAGCAAACCAGATATAACTTGTTATCGATGTAATAGAAAAAACACCCACTGCCAATGCAACAGCAAAGGCTGCCCCAGCATTCACGCCAAGAATGCCAGGGTCAGCCAGTGGATTCCGTGTCAAAGCCTGGATCACAGCTCCTGCTAGTCCAAAAGCTGGTCCAACCGCAAGAGCGATGATGGTCCGAGGGATACGGGACTCATGAATAATCGTATAGTCATAGCTATTAACAGAAGAAAACAGAGCTTCCCAAACGACGCTAAAGGAAAGTGGCTTCGCTCCGACCATGAGGCTTAGAAAGACAGCCGCCAGCAAAAGGAACAGGGCAATGACTAATCCTATCATCCGTTGCAACCTTAAGGCAGTAATTGGCTTCATTTTCTTTTCAACTACTTTTTCAGATTCGCCTTTTGGCTGCTTACTTGCTGTCACTAGTTTCACTCCCCGCCTTCCAAGGCTTTGTTAAACATAGGTGGCAATTGTTCAATGGCCCATAAAACGGCCGGTGCTGTACCTGCTGAGAAGGCATTTGCATAATCGCCATCAATAATCATCGATCTGCCATCAGCAACGGAAGGAATTTTTTGATAAAGGGCATTGCCAGTTACTTCTTTTGTATCAACCCAAATCGGTAAAATAACAGTAAAGTCAGCATCTAAAAGCTCTAATTGCTCGTCAGCTACCTTAATATAGAAATCACCTTTTGCCTGTTTTTCAATTTCTTCTTTATTTTTGAATCCCAGCTTAGTCATAAAATCCACACGGGAGTCACCGGTTACATACGCTCCCCAACCTTCAGATGTATAAGCACCTACTGCAACCGTCTTGTCAGCAAATTGTGGGTATTCTTCTCTTGCTTTTTCAAAAGCAGTGTCAACATCCTTCAATAACTGCTCACCCTCTGCTTCCTTACCAAGGGCTTTCGCAATCATTTGTACTTGCTGTTGATAAGAGGTCAAATAACTATCGCCACCTTCTGGAACACCAATGGTTGTGGCAATTTCAGAGAGACGATTATAACGCTCTTGATCACCCGAAGATCGAACATCGAGGATTAGGTCTGGCTCAAGGGAAGCAATTTGCTCATAATCAAGTTCCATCGTTCCAAGGATGGTAGGAGCAGTCTTATAGGCTCCTTTTAACCAAGGACCGACACCTTCACCACCAAAAGCAAGCCAGTCACTAGCACCAACTGGTTCTCCTCTAAGAGCTAAAACAGTTTCTGCATCTCCCCAGCCAAGGGCAACAATACGTTTTGGCTCTTCCTTAATCTCTATATTACCGAATTTCGTTTCAATTGTTCTACTAGTAAAGTTATTTGTTTCGGGATCTGATTTCGTCTTAGACTCTTTGCTTGTATCAGAACCGCATCCAACTAATCCTATTACTACGAGCATAACCATAAAAAAGCTCATCCATTTAGTTAAGCTTAAGCCTTTCCTCATAATTTATGTATTCTCCTCTCAACGTCTCAGACAAATAATAAGATAATGATAATGATTATCATTATCTTACATTATGGACACCTTAACCAATTTTGTCAACCACATCTTATCAGGGAGATCAAAACAGAATAGGAGCATTGTATCCATTATCTTCCCAAAAAAAAGAGCATTAACACTTACTATTTTTTACCTTCAACCATAAAAAAACACCCCTCAAAGTAATGTTAATAACATCTACTTTAAGGGGTACCGTTCATCACACTCTAGGGGCCTCTTTGTTCTGATCTCGCTGTTGTAATATCTTCTCCTCAAGTGCTTTCGTCTTTTCTTCATCCTTTTTGGATTTCTTGACGATGAACCGCATCGTCAAAATCGCTGCGATCAAAAAGATGGAAAATGAAATTGCAGCAGGAATGTATTCTGTCTTATCCTCTGGAAAATATAGAAAAAGCTGTAACACCGTCCAATGGAACATAGGATTCTTCCTTTCCGTCGCTCTCTATTGAACTATTATAGCAATCAATTTTCAACATCTCCAGCTTTTAAACCTTGCCTAGCTAAACTTTGTATAACCCATACGCATAAGGCTAAACTCAATAAGCTACTTCAAAACTTTAATCTTCTTAATCACGACATCCTCGAATGGTTTTCCTTTTGAATCCACATCCACACTGGCAATGTTATCGACAACATCCATTCCTTCAACAACCTGTCCAAATACCGTGTGAACTTTGTCAAGCCAAGGGGTTCCGCCCTTCGCCTTGTAAGCTTCAATAATCTTCTTAGGATATTTTAATTTCTCCATATCCTTAACCTGGCTCTCATCAACAGAACTGCGCTGCACGATGAAAAATTGACTGCCATTTGTGTTTTGAGTGCCTAGGTTAGCCATCGACAATGCTCCACGAATATTAC
>DLCS01000250.1:41684-46059 GCA_002480735.1 Bacillaceae bacterium UBA7792
TCGAATATTATAGAGCTCGTCCGAAAATTCATCCTCAAAAAAATCGCCATAGATGCTTTCTCCGCCCGCACCTGTTCCTAGCGGGTCACCCCCCTGAATCATAAAGTCATTCATGACACGGTGGAAGGTAACACCTTCATAATAGCCTTCTTCACTATGGGTAATAAAGTTTTCAACGGCCTTTGGCGCCTGCTTTTCAAAAAGCTTGATTTTTATCCTCCCCATCGATGTTTCCATCTCGACTAATCTCTCCCCTTCTTGCACCTCTGAGGTGAGCTGTGGAAGAGAAAGCTCATCTTTATTTTCAACCGTATCTCCCCCTTTTTTCAATAAATAAAAATAGGTGGAGAAAATTAGAATGGCTGCAACGACCATAATCCAAATCTGGTATTTTTTCAATATCTCTTACCTCCTGATTACATCCTCTTTGTTTTTCGACTAAAATGATCCATAATTATCATAAGATATTCTTTAAGCATTTGGAAAGGAGCTTTATCAATGAGTGAATTAAAAATTGGCGATTATGTGACGGCCTTTTATAAAACAGGGAAATATATCGGAGAAATCACGGATATCCGTGGGGAAAATTATTTAGTGAGGGTATTAGCAGTCGCTAAGCATCCCATGCAGGGAGACATCCATACGGGAAAGGATGCAGACGTCCCTTTTTTCCATGAAAGACGAGCATTAGCCTATCGAGAACAAGCCAATATGCCAAGAAAAATGGTGAAGCCTTTTGAAGGTGAAGTCCCTGATTACAAGGCCTCATTACGGGAAGCGGTAGACAAACTTAAAAGCGAATTAACAGCGGACCCTTCCCTTTGGGCCGAAAAAAGCTTAAGAAATATAGAAATATTAGAACAAGATTACTTTAAATAAGCCAAATCGCAAATAGGGATTTGGCTTATTATACAAAAATATTAAAGAGCTTTGAGAAATCTACCCGATCTCCTATTGTCGTAGGTTCGTGCTGCTTTAAGTATTTTTTGTCCTTTTCAACGAGGTTGAATATATGAAAGGTTGTAAGGGCATCATCTAATGCACGGTGATGCTTCCCAACACCTTCTTTTCCATATTCCTGAACGGCCTTCCACAAACCTGTCTGGTTCTGATCTCCAAAAAAACGTTTATATTCCATGGACAGATCGATCTCTTGCCCCTTAATCGGAAATGTGTATCCCCCTTTGTGACAATTATTTCGAAGCACCTTCATATCCATATTTCCCCATGTCACCACAGTATTTTTTCTAGCGTTTGAGTTGATCTCTTTTAGTTTGCTTACTAGCTCAGCAAAGGGGATGCCTGAATCAACCTGCTTCTGCGAAATATTGAGAAATGCTTTACATCGGTCCGACAAAATGGGAAAGTGAACAGGTGTAACATAGGAGGAGTACTTCTCAGCAATCTGATGATCGCGGACTACTACGATCCCAACCTCGATAATTTCAGGGAAAAAACCCCGATAAATCACACTTTTCTCAGGCATTGTAAATTCAAAATCGATGAATAAATGCTGCTCCACTATCCTTTTCACCTCCTCCAGCCTTATTTACTCATTATAACACTTTTGAGCCTAATTTTTTCATTTTTCTGTTAAAAGGATAGCTGATATTTCGGAAAAAATATTACTCAAACCTGAGGGTAAATGTTCTATAATGTTCATATCTAGTGAGGAAAAAGGGGTGAACGTTATGCGGATGTTCACTGGGTATTTTTTTATCGTTATATTGATTCCGATCTTCATCTTTCTCCTGATGTTTGCTTCTACAGAGACTGAAAAGGTTCAGAGCTTACATATCGTTTTAGATAAGAAGATTCATATAGAAAAAACGAATTTATCTCAATCAAGCTATGTGAAGGATCGCCAGGGACAGATCATATCGGAAATTCATCAACCAATAAATCGAATCTTCGTAAGTTCCGACAAAATTCCAGACTTTATTGAAAAGCTCTTTGTTTTGTCAGAGGATCGGAATTTTTTTGAACACCCGGGCTTTGACCTTACCGCAATGGGAAGAGCATTGGCTGTTAATATCAAGGCCAGTGGGATCGAGGAAGGAGCCAGCACCATTACACAGCAGCTGGCACGAAACCTTTATTTGTCCCATGAACAATCCTATAATCGGAAGCTAAGCGAAATTTTGTATGCCTACCAGCTGGAGCGGACCTATACGAAGGATGAGATATTAGAGCTTTACTTAAATACTGTCTATTTCCAAAATCGGGCCTACGGAATTGAGGCCGCTGCGAACACCTACTTTCAAAAAGGCGTTGGACAATTATCCAATGCGGAACTGGTCTTTCTCTCTGCCATCCCGAACAATCCGTCCCTTTATAATCCGCTCAAGCATTTCGACCAAACGAAGGCGAGACAGGAGAGATTAATAGATTTGGCACAGGAAGAGGGTCTGATTAATTTCGAGGAAGCTGAGGAGATGAAGGGAGAACCAATCCAGCTTTCCGTCAAACAAAGAATCGATCGGTATCCAGACTATGTGACCTATGTTGAAGCAGAATTGAAGGATCTGATCGCCACAACGGATGGATACCAATCTAAAATGGCTGCAGCGGATGAGACAAAGAAGGAAGAGCTAGAAAAAGAGCTCAATAACCGAGTCAGTGAAGTTATGGCCACGGGAGTGATCATTGAAACAGCACTCAATCCAGCCATCCAGGAAAAAGCCGTAACGACAGTGAAACGACAGCTTCCCTATCAGGATATTGAAGGGGCCGTTTCCGTCATCGATCACGAAAGCCACGAAATCATCGCCCTTGTCGGTGGAAAAAATTATCAAAAATACGATTTTAATCGAGCCTATCAAGCCTTTCGCCAGCCAGGCTCGGCTATCAAGCCATTGCTTGTCTATGCTCCCTATATCAACCGAACAAATGCCTCTTTGACTGAAAAAATCTCGGCTGACAATTTTTGTTCAAAGGGATATTGTCCGAAAAATTATGGGGGTGGAACATACGGAGTGGTGACGCTTGAGCAGGCGTTAGTTCGTTCCTATAATACACCTGCGGTCCGTCTACTTGAGAAAAATGGAATTGAGAACTCGTTCAATGATTTGGCAAAATTTCAATTTAAAAAAGTGACAGAAGAGGATCAGCGACTGCCTTCTGCGATTGGCGGATTCACACATGGAATGACGCCCCTTGAAATGACAAATGCCTATACGGTTTTTGCGAATGGAGGAAGCTACCAGCCAGCGAGAGCGATCAAGCAGGTGACCGATTTAAGCGGAAAGGTGCTTTACAAGTGGGAGGATCAGCCTGTACAGATTTGGAATGGCGCAACCATTACCAAAATGAGAACAGTTTTAAACAAGGTCGTGACCTCTGGGACTGGGAGAAAAGCCAATTTTCAAAGCTCTTACATTGGCGGTAAAACAGGAACAACGAATGATTACAATGATTTCTGGTTCATTGGCTTAACTGATAAGGTAACAGCTGGCGTTTGGATCGGAAAGGATAAGCCCTCCAGCATTAAATATGTCGAATCTACTGCCCCCCATCAAAAAATCTGGAAGGAAATTGTTTCGGGAATTCAATAGACAGGAAGAAGCCCCTCAAAAATTTTGAGGGGCTTCTTCCATTATTGATTCGATTAGATTTGTACGGTTTCCTTTTTACCCCGCATCGCCATGGGGATGTAGACACAATATGGTTCGCTTTCAAGATAATCCCCCGTTACTGCATAGGTTCTTGAACGGGAGCCTCCACAGACAAAGCGGTATTCACAAACTCCACATTTTCCCTTATAAAGATCTGGATTTCGTAGCTCTTTTAAGACAGGGGACTCGCGGTAAATTTCCTTTAATGGTTTATCTCGCACATTACCTACATTAATTGGAAGAAGTCCGCTTGGAAGCACATCCCCCACATGAGAGATAAAAATAAAGCCATTGCCATCATTGACTCCTTTGGGAGCTCGCTTTAGTCCATCAACCATGGAAGCATGATCGGTCGTAATGGAGTCCTCATAACGAATATCGGAACCTTCAATTTTGTGCTCCCTCATTTTTTGCTGTAGCACGACGCGACGATAATGCTGGGCTGCTGTTGTCTTAATATCATAGGGGGCCGTTTTACTTAGCTCATAGAGCCATCTGAACACCTTCTCATGCTCAGCTGGCGAAATGCAAGCATCCTCCTGCCCACGGCCTGTTGGCACAAGAAGAAAAATGTACCACATAATCGCCTTTAGTTCCTTGACAAGCTCAGCCATTTGCTCAAGATGATCATAGTTATAACGGGAAATAACGGTATTGATTTGGAGCGGCATATCCAATTCATTTAAGTACTTAATTTTTTCAAGTGTCAGCTCAAAGGAACCTGGCGTTCCGCGAAAATGGTCATGAATTTCTGGTGTTGC
>DLCS01000250.1:46177-54849 GCA_002480735.1 Bacillaceae bacterium UBA7792
CGTAACATTCGCTGTCGCACTTGGGGTCATTGAAACACGCATCCCTTTTTTCACTGCATATTCCGCAAGATCAAAAAGATCCTCCCTCATCATGCAGTCTCCGCCTGTAAATACAAGCATCGGGTTATTCATTTCATAGATTTGGTCAATCAGCTGCAGACCCTCTTCGTGAGTAAGTTCCCGCGGATCTGGCTTTGTTTGCGCATCTGCTCTACAATGAACACATTTCAGCTGACATGCCCGCGTTACCTCCCAGATTGCAATGAAAGGGTTTTCGTTATAATCGATCATCTTTTGAATTCCATGTGGATGTCCTTTTCCGTGCACTCTATTCACCTTTTTCTATAATACTTTATATTACATTATAGAAATTATAAATAAGGATCCGCAGTTACTTTTGTCACTCAAAAAATGAAAAAAGGATGACAAAATCATCCTCTTCCATCCACTTAGATTGGTAAGCTTGCAATGATGCTATTATAAACCTTGACTGCTAAATAAAAGACCCCTGTAAGCAAGGAGGACCAAACCACGACCTGAAAAAAAATCACGCCAATCACCCCTGCGAAGGACATCGACGAGCTGATCTTAAAGACAAAGTAGATAAAATAGACGACGGTGGCGCTAACAAAAATAGCCCCAATCCCCAAAAAGCTATATAAGCTTAATAGCGATACCGCCCCGCCCATAAAATAAATAATGGAGCCCGAGCGAATTTGTTTTAGATTTTCCCCTTCTGAATCCTTAGAAAAAAAGAGGAGAGACAGTTCATTGATGGTGTCCGCAATTAATTTTAAGGCGGCAAACACCATGAAGAACAATACGAGAAGTAAAGCAATTAATGCTAATTTAATACCACCATCTGAAAAGAACTCTTTCATCCCCGAATAGATCCCCGCATTTTTCAACAGCTCGATCAGACTCATTTCAACTCGAATGGACAGGGATAGGCTAAATAATAGGATCGATAAAAGCGGAAAATAGCTTGTTAAATATGTATTTTTCATGTTCCTGCTCCAATTTACCTGATTAAGAAAGACTACTACTATTATGCAAGGTTCATAGACTTCTGACAAGTTTATGAAATCTATTCCAAATTATGTAATGGCCCAAAAACAAATTAAACTAAATTTTTCATCTTTTTCGACAATTTAGGCGTGTTTCTACCTATTTAATATAGCAACTTCATTCCTAGACAAAATTGCTTTTCTGTTATGCATTGCTATACATTTTCGGTTATAATTTACTCAAGATGTAAATATCGATTACATCCTGGATTGCTTTTTCATACTATCGTTTGAAAATTCACATTTTTTGGATAAACTGTTTTCAAATTAAATTACATAAATACTATTACTAAAGGAAGGGTAGAAATTTAAAAAATGATAGGATTAATTATTATTCTGATTTTAGTTTTATTCTTGCCTTTTTCAGTGAAAAAGGTAGAGCATAATCTGGAGATTTTCCTATTTATCATGGGGATTTTGGCCGCTACTATTAGCGGGATGATGAATGCTCAATTGATCGAAAAAGCTCTGGTAGACCCGATTAATATCACCATTGCTGTTCTACTTGCTGGTCTATTAACAAAATGGCTCCAAGGCCCAATTGAAAAAACGATTTTAGCTACAAGCAAACTATTAACACCAAGAGTTTTCTTTGCTTTAACAGTCATCATTTTGGGACTTGCTTCAAGCATTATAACAGCCATTATAGCAGCGATTCTACTTGTTATCGTGATTAACGTACTTCCTCTCGATCGCAAAGCGGAGATTCGGTTTACGATTTTGGCTTGCTTCTCGATTGGATTGGGCGCTGCATTAACACCCATTGGCGAGCCCTTATCCACGATCACCATAAGCAAGGTCAATGGAGATTTTTTCTATTTGCTTAAGTTGATCGGTCCCGAGGTAATCCCTGCGGTCGTGATTTTCGGTTTACTCACATTCTTTTTGGTTAAGCCGCACGAAAGTTCAGATGGCTTAGCAACCGATGAAAAGACTGAGAACTATAAGGAAATCATCATTCGCGCCGCAAAAATTTACTTGTTTGTCATGGGCTTAACCTTCCTCGGTCATGGTTTTGAGCCGTTGATTAATGAATATATCATTGGTCTTCATCCAATGCTGCTCTATTGGATCAATATGATCTCTGCCATCCTAGATAACGCCACACTAGCAGCGGCAGAAATTAGTCCAGCGATGAATACAGAAACCATCCGTGCGGTGTTACTTGGCCTCATTATCAGTGGTGGAATGCTTATTCCAGGAAATATCCCTAATATCATCGCAGCAGGAAAACTAAATATTACAAGTAAAGAGTGGGCACGCTTTGGTGTTCCAGTTGGCCTCATTACCATGGTTGTCTACTTTATTGTCCTATTTGTTTTCTACTAAGTTTCATATAAAGAAAAAACGAGGAATCCTATGAAATTCATCATTTCGTGGGATTCCTCGTTTCTGATCATCAACAATTATTTTCTTTTAATAACTGCCATTGTGCATCTCGATACACAGATGAGCTTATCCTCTTCATCGGTAATTTTGATATCCCAAACCATCGTTGTTTTTCCTTGGTGTAAAATGGTGCCCGTCGCCGTTACGATTCCATCCCTTTTTCCTCGCACATGGTTTGCATTAATTTCTAAGCCAACGGCAGCCTCCGTCTCTTGATCAATCAGGGCAAAGGCTCCTACGGAAGCGACGGTTTCTGCTAATGCCACAGAGGCTCCCCCATGCAAAAGCCCAAATGGCTGATGTGTTCTGCCGTCAACTGGCATCGTCGCCACGACAAGTCCTTTCTCAAGCTTTGTTACTTCAATTCCTAATGCATCCATGAGTGTTTGCTTAGTTTCCAATAAGTTCTCCTCCTACTTTTGTCTATTTCTATGTAAATTTTAAATAGATCACAACGATTTCTGTTTCTGGCTAGTGAACTAAATTCAGAAACTCCAATGTACCAAAAGTATACCAAATTTTCCTACAATTTGGATCATTTTTGCTTTAGACCTTTTTTACTTCATTACAGAAAAAAGCCCTCCATCTCCCGGAGAGCTTTCAAATGCTGATTTTCCCTTAATAAAATGGTGGAGCACCATAACCATATCCAAATCCATATGGATTAAATCCTACCGGATAGAATGGGTAGGGCCTTGGGCGAAAAAATGCTCCGCCAATTAAGCCACCAGCCAAGCCGCCTAATAATCCGCCGACAAATGGACCGCCAAAAAAGAATCTCTGATCGTTTACTACGGGTCCTCTATAATATTGCATCCGATACCCTCCTTGTTCACGCTTTTTCCCCTCTCTACTACATATGCGATAAACACCTAATAAGAGTGGGCGAAAGCTCCAAGAACGAATGGATTTACGGATGTTCCCTAAAGAATCATTGCTGCTATCCAGCCAAACAGGATTAATGGAATATTATAGTGCAGAAACGTTGGAACACAAGTGTCCCAAATATGATTATGTTGTCCGTCGACATTAAGCCCTGCCGTGGGTCCAAGGGTGCTATCGGAGGCAGGGGAACCCGCATCTCCTAAAGCCGCAGCCGTTCCCACCAAGGAAATCGTTGCCATAGGACTAAAGCCTAGCTCTAAAGCAAGTGGGACAAAGATGGTAGCGATAATCGGAATGGTTGAGAAGGATGAGCCAATTCCCATCGTCACTAACAATCCCACAATGAGCATTAATAAAGCCGCGAAGGATTGATTTCCACCAATGAGATCTGCCGATTGTTTCACAAGGGATTCGACATCGCCGGTTGCCTTTAAGACATCTGCAAATCCAAAAGCGGATAGCATAACAAATCCGATGAATGCCATCATTTTCATCCCATTTGTCAAAAGCTCGTCCGCTTCCCCCCATTTAATTGCGCCACTCAAATACAAAATAATAATTCCTGTTAAAGCTCCAAATATCATCGAATCCGTAGCAATTTGCACAATCAATGCTGCGACAATCGCTATCAGCGAGAATAGAATTCCAACCTTCGTATACTGCCCTTTCTCTGTTTCGACAAGCTGAAAGGAGCGGTAATTTCGTTCCTTGCGATAGGTAAAAATAGAAACGATTAGCCCTAAGACGAGACCAGCTGTAGGAATCAACATGGCTACAGGAATCTGATTTAACTTAACATTTAAGCCACTATCAATCATGTTGGTTGCCAAAATCTCGTGAAATATTTTCCCGAAGCCAACGGGTAATAAAATATATGGAGCAGTTAAGCCAAAAGTAAGAACCGATGCAATCATTCTTCTATCTATTCTTAATTCATTCATCAATGTTAATAAGGAGGGAATCAAGATCGGAATAAAAGCAATATGAATCGGAATGACGTTTTGCGAGAGGCAGGCCATGACAAGAATGGCCACAGTGATGATCGCCTTTGGATACATTTTCCCCTTGGATGCCCCATTATTTTTCACAAATCCCAACACTTTTTCGACCAGCAGGTTTGGAAGACCCGTTTTGGATATACAAACTGCAAAGCCACCTAAAAGCGCATAGCTTAGAGCAACTTCAGCACTTCCTCCTAGGCCGCCAGAAAAAACTTCAATTGTTTTATGCAAAGATAATCCACCTGTTAACCCACCTACAAGTGAACCGAGGATTAAAGCAAGAACGACATTTACTCTTAATAAGCTTAAAATTAACATAACTAGGACAGCGATCACTACCGCATTCATTTCATGTTCCCCTCACGATGCTTTAGTTTGGTAAATTGGTAGAGAATTAAAATATAGTAATTAAAATAGCATGCTAGCCTTTTTTCTGTCAATTGTTTTTGATTTGTAAAAATTTTACTAGAAGACCCTCTTCTCAAATATGGTAATACTAGGATGTTCCAAACAATAATCCTACGAAAAAAAGCCCAGGGAGTAAACCCTGGACTTAGCATGATGCTGTCTATTTATTCATTTCAAATCTTTCCACTAGAAGAGCTAGGGTGCGCGTCATGACTCCGGTCGCACCAGCTGGACCAAGCTCTGTGTTTTTGCGAGTTACTGAAGTTCCAGCGATATCTAAATGAACCCATGGTGTACCTTCTGCAAACTCACCGACAAAGGCTCCACCCATGATCGCATGTCCTTCTCGTCCCGGTGAATTATTCAAATCTGCAATCTTGCTGCTGCGAACCCGGTCAATATCCTTTTGGAAAAGAGGCAAGCGCCAAATTGGCTCTCCTGCTTCATAGGATGCTTCCAGTACCTGCTCAAACCACGCTTCATTGTTCGTTAAGGCACCCGTTGTTTCATTTCCAAGGGCAACGATAACGCCCCCTGTTAATGTCGCAACATCGACTAGATACTCGGCACCATGATGCTTGGCATATGTAACGGCATCAGCAAGCACCAATCTTCCTTCAGCATCTGTATTCAACACCTCAATCGTCTTTCCACTCATTGAGGTAATGACATCATCTGGCTTGAAGGCAGAACCGCTAATCATATTATCTGTCGATGGAATAACAGCGACCACATTTTGTTCAGGCCTTAATTCCCCGATGATTTCCATCGCGCCTAATACCGCTGCCGCTCCTCCCATATCGGTCTTCATGCCAACAATCCCATCCTTTGGCTTGATGGAATAGCCGCCGGTATCGAAAGTGATGCCCTTCCCAACTAGGCCGATAACATCCTTCCATTCTTCTTTTCCCTGATATTTTAGAACAATCAGCTTTGGAGGCTCCTCTGACCCTTGATTGACTGCGAGCAATGCCCCCATGCCAAGCTTAAGCATATCTGCTTTTTCCAAAATCTCCACTTCAAATCCGTATTTCTCACCTAGCTCCTGGGCATAGTTAGCCATATCTGTGGCAGTCAGCAGGTTTCCAGGTGTATTCACTAAGGTGCGAGCTGAATTGGTTGCTTTTCCATAAACATAGCCAACCGTTAATGCCGCTCCCACCTCTTCCTGATCCTGCTCACTTAGGATGGTTATCCTCCTAATTTGTTTCTTAGGCTCGTTCGATTTTTGCTTGTAGCCAGCAAATTCGTATGTAGCAAGTGGCAGTGCTTCACTTAAGGCATGGGCCACATCGTGGTGCTCAATTTTATCTGATAAAAACGCATCCAAATAAATCGTAGCATCCTCAAGCTTCGAGTGCTGGATCTCCTTAAAAGCCTTTCCAAATGCTTCGCGCACTAATTCAAACGTTACATCCTTTTCTTTGCCAAGACCAATGAATATTAATCTTTTTGCTCCGATTTTTCCAAAGGTATGTATTTTAGAAATTGCTTTTTTCTTTGCGGAGATATCACCGCTTTTTACTAATTCTGTTAACTGCCCCTCAAAAAGCTCGTCCAGCTTGGCAAGATTCCCTTCGAACTTTGTTGGTTTATCATACAAACCGACGATTAAGCATTCTGTAGCTTCCACAAAATTGATTTCATTTTTTACATGGAACATCATTTCACCCCCAAGAAATATGTTTTTATTATATACGAAATGAGGAATTGTTTCGACTTTCTAACTATCATGAGGGTGCAACCTTTTGGTTATGGTATAATGTGTATACTTTTTATTTTTAGGGCTTCAAATGCAACAATGTTCGAGAAAAGAGCCATTTTTTATTGGTGCTTCAAGGGCAACATTGTTTGAAAAAATTATCGTTAATAAAGGTGGTTGGAGCATGGACTTGTTTATGAATTTTTCATTTTGGGCTGCAATTGCTGCCATCCTCTTTGCACAATTTGTTAAAGTTCCTATTCATTTTGCTGTGACGGGGAAGCTTGACTGGTCTCTGTTGACAAGCACAGGAGGGATGCCCAGCTCCCACTCAGCCGCTGTCACTGCCTTGACAACAGGTGTTGCGTTGGAATCTGGGATGCAGTCGCCAGTATTTGCGGTTTCGGCACTCTTTGCAATCATTACCATGTTCGACGCCACAGGTGTGCGCCGCCAAGCGGGTGAACATGCGATTGTCTTAAACCAGCTAGTCAATGATTTTAACAAATTTATTGAAGAAGCAAAGGACTGGCCCCAAAAACCGGAACAGCAAAAACGAAAGGAGCTAAAGGAATTGCTCGGGCATAAACCGATCGAAGTCTTTTTTGGAGGTTTAACCGGGATCTTTTTAGCTTTATTCCTTCACTATTTACTGCAGCTATAATAAGAATTCTTTTCAAAAAGCAAATTAGAAAAGGCAAACAGTTGATTTTATCACTGCTTGCCTTTTTTGCTCCAAATTATTGGCTTTTTGATTGAATATATTGCTGTCTAAATACTTGCATCGACTCTTCTTCGTTCAATGCCTTTAGTTTCTCCTCGGTTAGCTTGCCGTTACCCTTCTCAATGACATAGACCTCAACCTTCTTCTTGCCCCATTTTTCATAGACTTCTTTTACCGTTTCATAATAGAGATCTACCTTGTTTCCTTTGATCGCTCCACCTTTATCCGCTACCACTCCATAGCCGTAACCAGGGATAAACAGGATCGTACCGATCGGAAAGACATTTAAGTCTGCTGCGACGGTTGAATACAAATCCCGGGTCACCTTCACACCTGAATAGGTGATCCCAAATTCGGGATGTCCAGGACTTTTTCCCGTTGACTCATAGCCAGCTGTATACCCAGTAGCAATCACTTCTGTACTAGGATATTGGGACCAATCAATGGCCTCCTCCAAGGAAGGTGGTTTCCCTGAGACCTCTTCGCTCGAGGAAATTTTTAAATCATTATTTGTAATTCTTTGAAGAAACTTATACGCAAGCTCCATCGGCCTTATTTTATGTTCCAAATTCTTGTTGGCTGATTCATTGCCTTCATTTTCATTTACACTGAGATAGTTCGTTAAGGACATAGCCTCAACACCAGAAATTCCCTGATAAGTTGTAAGTATTGCTGCACAAAATAAGAACGTCATAAGGATACGTCTTACCCACTTCTTAATATTTATCATGTGAATTTTCACTCCTCCCAAAACTATTCATTTCCCAAAGTGAAATGAAATATTCATAGGAGGAAGATTTTTTATCATTAGCCTTTTGCATAATAGCCTAGATTCACCAATGAACATAGACATATTGACAAGGAAAAACCCCCACAAAAAGTGGAGGTTCCTTCGTTCTTATATAAGGCTTAAAACATCTGATAGCCCCTTTTACGTAATATTCGGATAGTAATGCCCGCGACAATCGCACCAGCCAAACCGCTGCTTAATATCAAAATATCTAACAAAGCAATATTAGCGAAACTTACCATTAGGTCTTGAAAGGCAGATTTTGTGTTTGTGAAATACTGGGAAAATCTCACCTTATCAACAAATAAAATCACAACAATAGGATAAATAATAGCCATAATCCAAGTCATTCTGAGAAGCATATTTAGAATAAACCCAATTCCAAAAAATAAAACGAAAAATAATAACATCGAAACGATTGTTATTGGCACGGCATAAATACTCATTTCGTGTCCAAGCCTCCCTTAGCATCAACTCTAAGTGTAATCGAAAGGCATTTTAGGAGTCAACAGAAAAGACAAAGCTATCCATTAAACAAAAATGCCCCGAAGGCTCGGAGCATTTTTGTTTAGACTTTTTTATGGTAAGCTACCGTTTACGGCGTAATAACAACATGTTTTGGAAAGTAGACCTTCTTTATAATAGATTAAATTTCCCTTTTTTCAATACGAGGGATGGACCGCCAATCATGAGGAGTGCTCGGTTA
>DLCS01000059.1:0-5442 GCA_002480735.1 Bacillaceae bacterium UBA7792
GGCTATAAAATCCGTGAAGCACAAATGAAAAAGATTCCGTATATGCTTGTCATTGGTGATAAAGAAGTTGAAGCTAATGGTGTTAATGTTCGTCGCTATGGCTCAAAAGATTCCGAAACAATTAGCTTTGAGAATTTCCTAGCAGCTATAAAAGCAGAAATTACAAAATAATCTTTCTTAAAAAACCTCACTTGCATAAGTGAGGTTTTTTGTATAAAATGAATCTTGCTGTTGTATAAATTATTTAATAGTAGGTCAATCTAGAAATGATAAGAAAATTAGTATTTGACAGCTTATCATATACATGCTAATATAATTAAGGTTAATGAATACAAAGTTTGTGGTTGAAGTAGAGGCTGCCCGCTTCTCACCTGATACAACGCTTTAAAGGCTGTGAACAGGTATGACACGTTGAATTGTTTTGCGTAGACTTGCGCATGCACATATAGCGGGCGGACATCTTCAAAATGTCCGTCCTTTTTTTATGGACATGACAAGAGGATGTACCGTTCAACCGGGCAAGGCTTTGCCCAAACCATGTATTCGCGACAACTACTTGGAGGTGGATTACTATTAGCAAAGACATGTATGTAAACGAAGGCATTCGCGCACGTGAACTTCGATTAATCGATCACAATGGTGACCAGCTTGGTGTAAAGACACGTAATGAAGCGCTAGAAATCGCCGCTCGTGTAAACTTGGATCTTGTCCTTGTGGCCCCTCAAGCCAAGCCGCCAGTCGCTCGTATCATGGACTATGGTAAATTTAAGTTTGAACAGCAAAAGAAAGACCGTGAAATTCGTAAAAATCAAAAAGTCATCGTAATGAAAGAGGTTCGTCTGAGCCCGACAATCGATGAACATGATTTCCAAACGAAGCTACGTAATGCGATTAAATTCCTTGAAAAAGGCGATAAAGTAAAATGTAGCCTACGTTTCAAAGGTCGTGCGATTACACACAAAGATATTGGTCAACGTGTGTTAGATCGTTTTGCTGAAGCTTGTGCTGAAGTATCAACGGTAGAACAAAAACCGAAGATGGAAGGCCGAAGCATGTTCTTAGTTCTTCAACCAAAGAACGAGAAATAATATTAGACGAACAGTTTAGGAGGAATTCGACATGCCAAAAATGAAAACTCACCGTGGAGCTGCGAAACGTTTCAAAAAAACGGGTTCAGGTAAATTAAAATATGACCGTGCTTATGGAAGCCACTTATTCGCAAACAAATCTACGAAACAAAAACGTCACTTACGTAAAGCAAACATCGTTTCATCTGGTGACTTCAAACGCATCAAATCTTTACTTGTTTACATGAAATAATTGACTACAAAAATACTAATATTCATTTTTTAATGAAAAGCAGGAGGTAATTCATATGCCACGCGTAAAAGGCGGAACAGTGACGCGCAAACGTCGTAAAAAAGTATTAAAATTAGCTAAAGGTTACTATGGTTCAAAACATACATTATATAAAGTTGCTAACCAGCAAGTAATGAAATCATTACAATATGCTTACCGTGACCGTCGCCAGAAAAAGCGCGACTTCCGTAAGCTTTGGATTACTCGTATCAACGCAGCTGCTCGCATCAACGGTCTTTCTTACAGCCGTTTAATGCATGGCTTAAAGGTTGCAGGTATCGAAGTAAACCGCAAAATGCTTGCTGACCTTGCAATCAGCGATGAAAAAGCATTTGCTGAATTAGCAGCAGTTGCAAAGCAAAACCTAAAATAATTTTACCTAAATAAAGGCCATTCTCATATGAGAGTGGTCTTTTGCTTTATTTGTCATAAATGCTTCGAAATCCGATAAGCTTTAATAACCCCCTAACAAACATCCGGGAATATGCAGAAAAGAAGGTGGTAGCTTGGACGATCAAATGGCGATGCTTCTAGCTGTAGTGGAAACGGGTGGGATTCTGGCCCCAATTGCATTTATTTTATTACATTTTTTTCGGCAATTTTTCTTTATTCCCGTTGCGGTTATCTGTGTCGCTGGAGGGGTTCTCTTCGGCACAGTGGCAGGCACCATCTATTCGATTGTCGGTTTATTATTAAGCAGCTTGCTCTTCTATTTCTTGATTAGCCGCATGCCAAAAACTCATACCAAACTGTCTCTAATAAAGAAAAAATGGTTTGGCGAATACCGCAATCTGACAACAAGCCAAGTAGCGGTTTTGCGCCTTATTCCATTCATCCACTACCATTTGTTAAGCTTCTGTTTGTTGGAGCGTCATCACAGCCTCAAGGATTTCACGAAAGTATCTTTCTTTACGAACATCCCTCTCGCACTTTTTTATACCTTATTTGGTGAATTTATTAGTCGCTTTACTCCTACGATGATCGTCGTGATATTATTCTCGATCTCCATTCTTGTCTATGTCCTCAGAGAAAAAATGACCGTCATCAAATGGAAGGAGTTCTTTAAGGCGACCGCATGAAAAAAACGTTCGGGAATTCCGAACGTTTACTCTTTTTTAAACGGAGTATTGGCTTTGTAGTTCTTATTCATAAATTCATGAATGGGACTCTTCCAGTCAATCGCAGCATTTGGATAGCTGTCGAGCACCTTTTTTTCAATAAACTCGAAATCCTCGCGGACAAGCCCATTTAAATCTGCCACTTTATGAGGCCAAATAAATACATTTACCACTTCAAAGGAATTTGCTGTTGTCCCTAAATATTTTTCCCCTTCAAATAAAACCCCTTTATACGTAACTAGAAAGTTTCTTCGAACATTTTTATTATCTAAAAAGAAAAACCTTTTTTGCTCATGGGCGAGCTCAAGCTTCCGTTTGGGATTAAGTAAATATTTGACGGTGCTATAAATCAAAAAAATAATGAGTGCAAATAGAAGAAGACGAATTACCCACATCGTACACTAATCCCCCAATCCTTTTTCCTCATTTACGATTGATGAAAGAAAAAGTTTCATTTTCGGATCATTTATTTTTTGCCTTTTTTTCTATATGATAAACCTAGTTGAAAAAAAGTGGGGGAAATGGATGAAGCTGAAAGAAATGTTTGAGATGCAAAGAGGTTTGGACCAACATATTGAAAAACAGCATGGATTGGAAAATGAAGATCTATTTGATCGAAAAATATTAGCCCTGCTGGTTGAGCTTGGCGAGCTAGCAAATGAAACGAGATGTTTTAAGTTTTGGAGCTTAAAGCCATCGTCTCCAGAGGATGTCGTTTTAGAGGAATTTGTCGATGGGGTTCATTTCATGCTTTCATTAGGGATTGAGTGTGACTTTGATAGGATTGCGGAAATTACCTGCAGGGAGTCTGACGGACTTTATGTGAACGAACAATTTTTAGCGGTATATGAGGCCGTTCATGCTTTTCGAGGGGAGCGTTCCGAGGAAAATTACAAGCGGATGTTCGGAAGCTATTTGTTGCTTGCAAGTCTATTAGGCTTTGAGGACGATGAGATTAAAGAGGCATACATTAAGAAAAATGAAGTAAATTATAAAAGGCAGCATGATGGCTACTAATTGAATTTTGCAACGATTCTTCGTTATAATGAATCCGAATACATATTAAGGGAGTCGAAATAATGACAAAATTAGATGAAACATTAATCATGTTAAAGGACTTAACCGATGCGAAGGGAATCCCCGGCAATGAGCGTGAGCCACGAGAGGTTATGAAAAAATACATAGAGCCCTACGCGGACGAAGTTACGACAGATGGCTTAGGAAGCTTAATTGCCAAAAAGGTTGGAAAAGAAGGCGGACCAAAAATCTTGGTGGCTGGTCATCTTGATGAGGTCGGCTTCATGGTCACACAAATTGATGAAAAAGGCTTCCTCCGTTTCCAAACAGTTGGTGGTTGGTGGTCTCAGGTCATGCTTGCTCAACGAGTGACGGTCGTTACAAGCAAGGGCGATATCACAGGAGTGATTGGCTCCAAACCACCACATATTTTATCGCCAGAAGCTCGCAAAAAGCCAGTTGAGATTAAGGATATGTTCATTGATATCGGTGCATGTAGCCGCGAGGAAGCTGCAGAGTGGGGCGTGAAGCCAGGGGATATGGTTGTTCCATATTTTGAATTCACGGTCATGAACAATGAAAAGATGCTGCTTGCGAAAGCATGGGATAACCGCATTGGCTGTGCGATTGCTATTGATGTGATGAAGCAGCTTAAGGGCGAGCAGCATGAGAATGTTGTCTACGGAGTCGGTACGATTCAAGAAGAGGTTGGCTTAAGAGGGGCAAGAACGGCTGCCCATGCGGTGAATCCTGATATTGGCTTCGGTGTTGACGTAGGGATTGCAGGGGATACGCCAGGAATTACGGAAAAAGAAGCGATGAGCAAAATGGGCAAAGGTCCGCAAATTCTTTTATATGATGCTTCCATGGTTTCTCATAAGGGCTTACGTGATTTTGTCACGGGAGTTGCAGATGAATTAAATATTCCATATCAATTTGATCTTGTACCTGGTGGTGGAACAGATGCTGGTTCCATTCATTTAGCCCATCATGGTGTTCCATCTCTTGCGATCACAATCGCTACCCGCTACATCCATTCACATGCTGCAATGCTGCATCGTGATGACTACGAGAATGCGGTTAAATTAATCGTAGAGGTCATTAAGAGACTTGACCAAGATACGGTTAATAAGATTACGTTTGAATAAGTGATACGAGCCTCAGTTTTTTGACTGAGGTTTGTTTTTTTAGTAGGCTTGCAGAGAATGGTGCCCGTTGGTGTGGAGAAAAAGGTGTGTAGGTCATCAAAGTGGGGGAATGATGCCCATCATCTCAATAATCAATGAGAATGGGCATCATACTTAAATAAACGGATACAAAAAACTTATTTTAAGCCACTTTCCAATGTTTGAAGCATTTCCTTCCTATCTTCCTCAGAAGAGTTTTTCCATATTACCTCAAAAAGAACACCTAATCCAGGCAGCATCTTTTCTTCTCCGTTTTGAATAGCGTCAACAATGGTTTCTCGTAATTCAGTTTGCGAGTTGCCAGAAACGTTGTGAATAATCGCATTTCTTAAGTCAAAATTCATCAGGACACACTCCTTTTAAAATCACTTCGCTAATATGATTTTCCAGTTTTCGATGAATTATGCTTATAGAATTGAGAAGGTTATGCTAGATAAAGTATAATGAGGGAACGAAAAGAATTAGGAAAAGGAGCATTTATCGCTTTGAAATACATACAATCCGCCCAAAATCCGCAAATCAAGCAGTGGCGCAAGCTGTTAACGAAAAAGGAACGTGACAAAACAGGAACCTTCCTTGTAGAGGGATTTCACCTCGTCGAGGAAGCCCTGAAGGCAAATCAGCTTCTTCATTTGATTGTTAGTGAAGGAACGGAAATACCGCAGAGATGGGATTATGGCTCTACCCCAGTTACAACCGTCACTTCAGAGATTATTCGTGAGCTGAGTGATACCGAAACACCGCAGGGAGTTCTTGCAGTT
>DLCS01000059.1:5668-5991 GCA_002480735.1 Bacillaceae bacterium UBA7792
CGCAGGGAGTTCTTGCAGTTTGTGAAGCAGTGCGAAAGGATTCAAAATTTGACGGTAAACAATTCTTATTGATTGATGCTGTCCAGGATCCCGGTAATCTTGGGACCATGATTCGAACAGCCGATGCCGCAGGAATGGATGGAGTGATTGTCGGTACCGGAAGTGTTGACACCTACAACCCAAAGGTCATTCGCTCGGCACAGGGTAGCCATTTTCATCTTCCGGTTATAAGAGGCGATCTTAAGGAATGGATTGAGAAATTAGGCGAGGAGGATATTCAAGTATATGGAACCTCCTTGGAAAACGGACATATATATACGGAA
>DLCS01000270.1 GCA_002480735.1 Bacillaceae bacterium UBA7792
TCGTTCCGCGGACGATATTTAAGAAAAATTGCTGCATCGTCGTTAACTCGAATTGTGCTTCCACATCAGTTTCAGCGCCGATCACATTTAAGCAGACCATCATATAAGGTTCAGATAAATACTCAGACGGCTCAAAACGACTGCGATAGATCGAGATCGCTTCCTCCATATATCTTGGGGCAAAATGGGAAGCAAATACATAAGGCAAGCCAAGCTTTGCTGCTAAATAGGCTGAATCGGTAGAAGAGCCAAGGATATAGATTGGAACATTGGTATTGATTCCTGGGAAAGCCTTCACATAGCCTTGGCGTTCCTCCGGACCAAGATAAGTGAGCAAAGCATTGACATCCTCAGGAAAGGTAAAAACGGAATCATTTTTAGAACGTCTTAAGGCGCTAGCTGTCAGCATATCCGTCCCTGGTGCCCGACCAAGCCCCAAATCCAAACGATTCGGATATATCGTTGCCATCGTTCCGAATTGCTCTGCCACTACCAAAGGGGAATGGTTCGGCAGCATGATACCACCGGAACCGATGCGAATCTTTTAGGTATTCTCCAACGCATGTTTTATTAATATGGATGTTGCAGAGCTGACCAGTGTCTCTGAATTATGATGCTCTGCAATCCAGTAACGAGTATAGCCCATATCTTCTGTGGCCTGTGCAAGATCAACCATCGCTTCAATGGCCTCTTTTGCACCTTGTCCCTGACGAATAGGAACGAGATTCAAGACGGATACAGGTATATGAATATTTGCCATTTTTTCATGTCCTTTCTATTGGTGAATCACTGGGCTTTTCACAATTTTGTTGATACTGAGCAATACATATTAAAAGAAATTGATGTTCCTACTACTTAACAATTTAAATGAGGGAGGAAAGGCCCAGTTACTCTATGTATTGCGTAATGTGAACCAAATTTGAAACGGAATGGACGGCACTAGGGCCATTCCAAAATTAACATCCGTAGAAAAAAATCAATTTCACTCCTATCTTATCAATTGTGGTTAGGGAAACAAATTTTTTTGCTTCAAACCGCAAAAAAAGAGCAAACCTCCAATTTAAGAGATTTGCTTCCATTCTTTAGGCATATCGAATTCCTGCCTGCTTAATATTGTTAATGTCGGCTGAGCTACATGGAGTGACGGCATAAGTCATTCCACAGTTTGGGCAATTCATAATCACGCGCTCAAATACAAAGGTTTCACCGCAATCACAGTTTATTTCATGCTTGACCTTTGGTGCCATATGATCCTTTTTCTTGAATTTAACGTGATCAACGATGGCTTTCCCATCTGTTAAATTTGAACAACTTGTACTCATGCTGTTTCCTCCTAATACGATAAATTTTGTACATGTTGAGGATAGCACAATTTTTTTTGAGATTTTATATTATAAATCACACTTTTCGCATGATTCTTGTCCAAATGATGAATTCTGTTGATTGTTTTGAAATAACCATTTGTATGCTGTTCCGTTGATTTTCGTAATTCCTCCTTTTTTTGAAAAAATATTAAGCTTTCGCTCCAGCTGCTTCTACTTCACTTAGAGAAATTCCAAGTGCTTTTGCCACACCCTCACCATATGCAGGATCTGCCTTGTAGCAGTTGTTAATATGTCTCAACTGAACTTCCTTTGTCGTTCCTTGCATATTATTAGCTGTATTCTCGAATAATCTTTGCTTTTGTTCATCAGTCATCAAGTTGAATAGCTTACCAGGTTGCTCATAGTATAGATCGTCGTCTTCACGGAAATCCCAGTAGCTTCCTCCACCATCAATCGCAAGCTCTGGCTCTTGATGCTCTTTGGAATCCTGCCATTCACCATAGCTGTTTGGACTGTAGGTAATGTTGTTACCTTGAACAGTATTCATGATTCTCATTGCCCCATCACGGTGGTATGGGTTGAAGTTCTTCGCATTCTTAGGATAGTTAACAGGAATCTGCCAATGGTTCACTCCTAAGCGGTAACGCTGTGCATCTCCATAAGAAAATAGACGTCCTTGAAGCATTTTATCAGGTGAGAATCCGATACCAGGAACGATGTTTGTTGGAGCAAATGCTGCTTGCTCTACTTCAGCAAAATAGTTCTCTGGGTTACGGTTTAATTCTACTACCCCAACCTCGATTAGAGGGAAGTCCTTTTTGTACCAAACCTTTGTTAGGTCAAATGGGTTATAAGGTAATTCCTTCGCTTGCTCTTCTGTCATTACTTGGATGTACATTTTCCATCTTGGATAGTCACCTTTTTCGATTGAATCATAGAGGTCTCTTTGGTGGCTTTCACGATCCTTACCAACTAATTCTTCTGCTTCTTGGTCAGTTAGGTTCTTAATTCCTTGCTCTGTATAGAAATGGAATTTCACCCAAACTCTTTCGTTGTCAGCATTGAACATGCTGTAAGTATGGCTTCCGAACATATTCATATGACGGTAGCTAGCTGGAATTCCACGATCACTCATGACAATCGTCACTTGGTGAAGAGCTTCTGGTAATGAAGTCCAGAAATCCCAGTTGGATTGTGGGTTATGCATATTCGTTCTTGGGTCACGCTTAACCACGTGGTTTAAATCAGGGAATCTCTTCGGATCTCTTAGGAAGAATACAGGCGTATTGTTACCTACTAAGTCCCAGTTTCCTTCTTCTGTGTAGAATTTCATTGCTGTTCCGCGGATATCACGCTCAGCATCTGCTGCGCCACGCTCACCAGCAACAGTTGAGAAGCGGATGAACATATCCGTTTTCTTGCCGACTTCTGAGAAAAGAGCCGCTTTTGTATATTTAGTAATATCATTTGTAACAGTGAATGTTCCGTAAGCACCTGACCCCTTCGCATGCATACGACGCTCAGGAATTACTTCACGGTCAAAGTGTGCTAGCTTTTCAAGAAACCAGAAATCCTCCATCAATAGAGGGCCGCGTTTACCGGCTGTTTTAGAATCATCGTCATTAGGTACTGGTGCACCAAAAGCAGTAGTCATTTTTTGGCTTTGCTTGTTCTTATCTTCCATTCAAACCATACCTCCCAAAATAAAGTAGATTACAATAATTATTATAAAGTAATTCTATTAAAAAAGCAAACAATTAGTGTAAGGATAATTAGAAGGTTTTTTATAGTTTAAATAGGTTTTTCATTATCAATAACGATAGATAGTTGAGAAATTAATTAAGCTCTTTTTTCAAACATTGTTGCTTTTAGACAAAAAAAGAGATAGATGCTGTATATCGCACTCTATCTCATTATCTTATTTAAATATAACCGCGATAACCTCATCCATTGTCATGTTGCTATCCAGTTCAAATGTTCCTGGCTTTAGTTTATTAGAAAGTCCTCTTTTTTCCACTTCATTGAAAAAATCTCGGGCATTATCTATAATTTTCCCACGAACTAATGCGTTCCCCACATCGATACTGGTCATACCTTGTGCCACATTTACAACGGTACGGTATACGATTGTTTCTTTTGTAGTTTCCTTTGTTTCCTGTTCAGTCTCTTTTTGAGGCTTCTCTTCTTTCGTCGCTGCCAGCTGTTTTTCCCATTCTTTGTTTGTCAAAATGATGTAACCAGAGTTTGACAATGTATCTTTCATTTGCTCTTCAGTTGGTGCCTTCACCACTTGTTTGGCGCTTTTTCCACTTGGGCTTGGCTTTGAAAAGTAAACAGCACCACAGACTGTAGCACTAAGCAAAAGACCTGCAGCGAAACTAGTGATCAAGTTAGGCTTCATTTGCTACCTTTCTCCCTTCACTCTTGCTTGACATGTACGGCTCAAGCAATTGCTCCACTTCCTGTTGTTCAAGCTTCATTTTCCCAGCGATCCCTTCAATGGTATAGCCTCTTTTGTACAGATCCAAGGATTCACGCAGTAAATGAAGATCTTCCTTCGCAAGTCCAGTCATTTGAGCGGTGATCTCACTCTCAAGCTCAAGGCTTCGAACTTGATTTTGTAGCTTGCCGATTTCCTCCATCATTGTCATGTAAATCGTATCAATTTCTCGCTGCTCTACTATTTGTGCTTGTTTGTTCTTATAATATGAAAAAATAAGTAGTACAGCCGCTATTGTGAATAAAGCTACAAGCGCCCATTCCATCTTGAATAAGATCG
>DLCS01000054.1 GCA_002480735.1 Bacillaceae bacterium UBA7792
GTTATCGCGACGACCTTTTCAGTCGTTTCGATTACTTTTTCGATTGCGATTATTTCTTATCTCAACTTATCTCAATACTTTGTTCCATATTATTTAACGATCCTCTTTATTGGTCTAGTTGCTGCACTTATTATGCCAAGAATCCCGCCATTGTCACGCAAACCTGACACGGGCTATGAAAATGTAGAGTTAAAGGCTGAGACACCGATTCCGGCAGGTATCACACCAGCTAAATGGGGGCTGCAAAAGGCTCTTACAAAAGCTCGAAATAGTTCAGGTGTAGCCGGTACGGTAAAAGAAGGGTTTCAAAATGTGCTAGACATGTGGCTAGGCGTTCTTCCAGCCGTGATAACAATTGGAACGGTGGCACTTATTATTGCAGATTACACACCGTTCTTTGCGATTCTTGGAAAACCATTTGAACCAATTCTTGCTCTTTTGCAGATTCCAGAGGCTGCTTCTGCCGCACAAACGATGGTCGTTGGCTTTGCGGACATGTTCCTTCCGGCGGTGATTGGAAGTGGAATCGAGAGCGAGCTGACACGCTTTGTAATTGCATGTATTTCCGTAACACAGCTCATTTATATGTCCGAGCTTGGGGGACTCTTACTTGGCTCAAAGCTTCCGCTAAATATTAAGGATTTAATCCTGATTTTCCTTATTCGGACACTAATCACATTGCCGATAGCAGCTGTTGTCGGTCATATATTATTCTGATTAAGACTTGCCCTTATTTCATGAGGGCCGGTCTTTTTTTTGCAAAAGTGGTTTTCTAGCCAAAATTGAATAAAAAGTAAAAGGCAGAAATGTTGATTTAACAACGTTTCTGCCTTTCAATTTTATATGATTTTACTCCAAAAAGGACTTAATAGACAGCCCCTTTTGTATATAATCATCTTAAAAATTCAGTTTATCCGTAAAGTAGCTGCTTCTCAATCGGTTGTTCCGGGATCAAAGTTTTCGGATAACTCGATATTATGTTCTTCCGCTAGTTTTTCAATCCCATGATCAAAATCTCTAAGTAATTTTCTTGCTTCATCCAGCATGGTGTTCGCTTCCTCAATCATTCCCCGATCTTGTTCCTCAAGAGCGCTGATAATTTTATTGAAGGCATTGTACTGGAGATTGGCCCCCTCAATATAAATTTCATGAACACCCCTAACCTCATCTGTTTTCAAACGAATCGCTTCAAGTTTATCAGTAAATTGTTGGTAGGTCGGAATCACATCAAGTGAAAGCACATCATATAGATCAAGATCGGATGTATAATTGGCGCCTGTGGCACTTTCATAAGCGGCAATGGCGTCCTCCTCCAAATTCGTAATAGCTGGAAGTTCTTCATTTAAGTAGACCAGCAATTCCTCTTGCACCGGATCCGCAAAGCATCCCGAAAGAAACAGTGTGAACAAAAGAACAGGGAAAATTATTAACTTTTTCAATGCTCCACCTCCATTGATCTTAATGTATGAAGGGGATAAGCCAATTGTTTCATGACAAATGGATGACAAAGGCCCCTGTTGAAAATGTGGGGTTGCAAGAATATATAGAGTATTATATAGTGTATATATAGATATAAACAGTATAACAGTTAGAAGGAGCTGACTCGCAGAATGAACACTTGGAAACAAGCGTCTTCACTTGCTTGGTTTGAATTAAGGAAATCAAAAATGAGCTTGTTGTACTTTGCCATTATGTTGCTGGCGTCAACCATCCTATTTGTATCCATGCTGTCAAGTTATTTACAGAAGAGCTTTGTAGGAATGGATGTATTTTTCCTTATTGCCTTTGGGTTTTCTCCTGTTTGGATGAAGCCAAAGGAATTTCAGTATCAGAAGATTGATGAGAGGACCTGGGGGTCTCCGCTGTTTATCACCTTGAGCCAGCTACCTATCAAAAAGGAAGTGCTGGCGGGCAGTCGATTTATCGTTTATTTTACCTATGCCATTCCCTTTCAAATTCTTCTGCTCATTTCCTTATATGTATTTTCTAGTGACATACGGGTAACCATGTCACCAGCAGCCTATTTCATTTTTTCTGTCATTTGGATGGCATATGGTATTTGTGTTGGTGGAGCATTTCCTGCAGTGGATGCTGGGGATCATATTACATTACAAAAATCGATTGTGCAGGCAATCCTTCTTTTCTTTGCCTTGATGATTATGTTAGTTATTTTTCATATAGCTTTCGGTTTTGGGCTTGTTGCTTGGACGATCATTCTTGCAAAAGAGTGGCCGCTTGTTTCTACGGTAGTTTCTATTATCACCGCAATCATAGGATACCGCTATTATGTGAATTATGCCTATAAAAAAATGGCAAAAATAGATTATTTAAAATAATGCTGATGGAGGGGTCCAAATGGAACTTCCGATTCGATTGTCAAAGGAATCACGGGAGCCGATATATCATCAAATTGAAGGGCAAATTAAGGCGCTAATCGCTAGTGGACAACTGCAAGCAGGCTCCCCTTTGCCTTCCATCCGGGCACTATCCAAGGATTTGGAGGTAAGCGTCATCACAACAAGACGTGCCTATCAAGATCTTGAATATCAAGGCTTTATTGAAACGATACAAGGAAAAGGCACGTTTGTTGCGGAAGTGGATAAGAAAAGAAAGGACCGCGTGAAAATGGAGACAGTCTTGGGTGCGATAGAAAAGGCGGTAGAAACAGCCCTCAGGCATGACTATACAATAGAGGAAGTTGAACAGGTATTTCAGCAGGTTATGATCCGGTTAAAGAGGGAGGACGGACAATGAAAAGGGGAGTTGAAGTCAAAGGACTACTCAAACAAATTGACCACTTTGAGATAGGACCGGTAGATCTTGATTTTGAGCCAGGAACCATTACTGCTCTTGTAGGGAAAAATGGGGCAGGGAAAAGCACGTTTGCCAAGCTATTGATGAATCTAGCGAAACGTGATCGAGGCGAAATATTTTTAGAGGGGCAACCCGTTTCTAGCTCAAGCGAGGAATGGAAAACAAAGATTGCGTATCAGCCCCAGGTCCTTTTAGGCTGTAATGCATTTAATGGCTGTGAATTAAAAAAACTGATTTCAAGCTTATATCCAACCTGGGATGAGGAGTTATTTATTCGTCTTGTGGAAGTTTTTAAGATCCCGCTCGATAAACCATATGGGAGCCTGTCCCCAGGGGTGCAGCAGCAATTGAATTTTGTGTTATCACTACCAAGAGATACGGATATTCTCCTCTTGGATGAACCGACGGCACATATGGATATTCATAGCAAGCAATTGGTTCAGGATGAGCTTGCCACTTGGATGGAGCGTGGGGAGAAGACGATGATTCTTGTCAGCCATCAGGTTGAAGATATTCGCAAGCTTGCTGATTTTATTGTTGTATTTCAAGAGGGGAAAATCCTCGCTCATGCAGCGAAGGATGGGCTCACTCAGAATTATAAGCGCTATTGGCTTGAGCTTGAGATGACTGATGCAGTTCCCGGGGAAATTGCACGGAAAAATGGGAGGATTATCGTCACGAATCAATCTGTGAAAACCGAGCAATTTTTCCTTGAAAAAGGGATCAGATGGACAGACTCAAGAAGGTTAGAATTAGAAGAGATTATTTCAATGATGATAGGGAGTAGAGAGGGAGTGTAGGAATGGGTGAAGCGATTTTAACCGTTGAAGGCCTTGGCAAGTCCTTCAAAAACAAACAGATTATTAAGAACATCTCCTTTCATGTGAAAAAAGGAGAAATTATGGCTATCCTTGGTCCCAATGGGGCGGGAAAGTCGACGACGATTAGAAATATCATGGGCATCATGTATCCAGATGAAGGGAGCATTACGTTTCATTCGTCAAAAGGAGTACCCCGTCACAAAATCGGGTATCTGCCGGAGGAAAGGGGCCTGTACAAAGGGGTTAAAATTATGGATATTCTCCTCTATTTTGCCGAGCTGAAGGATTATCCACTTGAAAAAGCAAGGAAGCGTGCACTTGAGTATCTCGAGAAATTTGATTTAAAGGGCAAGGAAAAGGTGACCATTGAAGAATTATCAAAGGGAATGGCACAGAAGGTTCAATTTATCTCATCGATTATTCATGAGCCAGAGCTGCTTATTTTGGATGAACCCTTTTCAGGTCTTGACCCAGTTAGTCAGGAGCTATTTAAGAAGGAAATCAAGGATCTAGCTAACAAGGGCACTGCCATTCTATTATCCTCTCATCAAATGAATCTAGTAGAAGAGTTATGTGATCGATTATTCATGATTCATCAAGGGCAGAAGATTATTTACGGAACGATGGATGAAGTGAAAAAGGAATATGCGAATTTTAAGTGTACGATTAAAGGAAGTAATGATTTAAGTAGACTTGAACAGATTGCCATGGTTGAACGAGTGGAGCAGGACGGCGATCAATCGATTCTTTATTTAACAGGCGATGTTGTTATTCCCCAGTGGTTAAAGCAACTGCCAGAGGGGCTTCAAATTGAGGAACTATCGATAGACCGCACCTCTCTCCACGAAATTTTTATCGGGATTGCGACAGGAAAAAACATGTTGATGAAGGAGAATGAATTATATGCGAAATAGTTTGAAGGTTGCGAAATGGGAAATGAAGAAGAATATGAAGAATAAATCTTTTATCATTTCACTCTTTTTAACACCGATTCTATTCTTAGTATTTGCGACTCTACCTTCATTGCTAGAAAAATTTGATAGTGAACCAGAGCCGCCAACTGTTTATATCTTTGATGATCTTCACGTGTGGAATGAGATGGAAAAGCTACCACAGCTGAAAGAGCTAGCGTGGAATGTGAAGGCGACAGAGGAGGAAAATCCTAGCTTTCTTGAAGGAAAAGAGAATGTGGCATATATTTCTTTAACTGAACAATCATTAAACGACGGAAAAATCCCTGTCTATATTAGTGAAGATGTGGACGGTGATTTTGTTCATGAAACAAGGTTCCTTGAGGAGCCATTGCGTCAGCTGCAGCTTACCCGCCTTGATTTATCAGAGGAAGAGATAAGTTTGATTGCAAAAGGAGTGGTCATGGAAGAGGCGGAAATTCCCCATCCAGAATCTAGCCAGAAAGGGGATGTAGAAGGAGAAAGCGACCCATTCAAACGTTTAGTCCCTGGTGCATTTGCCGGCGTCATTCTTTTTTCGATTGTCATTACAGGAATGATGATCTTCCAAAGCGCCTCCCAGGAAAAGAAGGAAAAGGTAGCTGAAATTGTCCTCTCATCGTTGACACCAGAAGAGCTTATGAATGGGAAAATTATTGGTTATTTCGGTCTAGGGATTGTCCAGGTGTTTGTGTGGCTGTTGTTCGCCATTCCGATCATCATGTGGCGCTTTGATTTCCCGGTGATGGAGTATCTTCTTGTCCCTGAGACTCTATTGTTGCTCCTGATTGCCATTGCAGGTTATCTTCTATTTGCGGCGATTTTTGTGGGGATTGGCGCAACAGTAGAAGACATGACGGCCACGAGTAATTTTCAGGGAATGGTCATGATGCTACCGTTTTTACCAGCTGCCATCATCGGACCGGTCATCGCCGATCCGAGCGGTATGATTGCAAAGATTGCATCTTATTTTCCAATTACCTCGCCGGCCATATTACTTGTTCGACTTTCTGCCTTAGATGAATGGCCATGGATGGAAATTATCATTTCCCTTGTTGTTCTTGCCCTTAGCATCTGGTTATTTATGAAGCTGGCCGGGAAAATATTTAAGACAGGTATTTTGATGTACGGCAAAAATGCAACTCCACAGGAAATATGGAAGTGGCTGCGGCAGTAGCTGATAGAGATTTTTGTAAAGACAGGATAATTAATACTTGCACTTAGAATGGTTCGGTTCTAAGTGCTTTTTTATTTTTGTATGGCTGAGAACTTGCACTTAGTAAAATCACCTGGGTATGAGGACAGCTTGGTTGGGAAAGATGTAAATAAATGGCTATTCATAGAGCTGCATAAAAGCACTCAGAATTATTTTGAGTGTTTTCATGACTATGATGCACTTATTTTTAGAACAGGACCCCATATACGATTTGTTCTAAATATTTCAATTTTATGGTAATATAGTCATATATAACTTCTAAGTTCCTGCTTCAAATGTTATGCAAGATATAAAAGAGGAGTGGGTAGTAGTGAATAAAGTATTAGGTCTGGATATTGGAATTTCTTCTGTTGGTTGGGGAATTATAGATCAAGATACTGGAAAGATTATAGCCGCAGGTGTGAGATTATTTGAAGAAGCTACTAGGAATGCTAATGAGGAGCGACGAGGATTTCGAGGGTCGCGGCGTCTAAAAAGACGAAGAACACATCGGTTAGAAAGGGCGAAGCAATTGTTTGAGGAATTTCAATTGCCCCTTACAGGAATCGGAAAAGTTGACCCGTATGATGCAAGATACAGAGCAATTTATGAAAACGTTACGAGAGAAGAATTAGTCGCAGCATTATACCATCTTGTAAAAAAAAGAGGCACTGTTCTTGATTCACCAGAGGAAGAATCTACTAGTGGCAATGAACTGTCAACTAAAAAACAGCTTGCAGCTAATAAGAAATTACTAGAGCAAAAGTATATTTGTGAAATTCAATTAGAGCGCCTTGCAAATAGACATGAAAAAATGAGAAACCATGAGAATCGATTTCGCACGGAGGATTATGTAAAGGAAGCGAGAGCGATTTTATTTAAACAAAGACAAACATACAAAGAAATCACAGAGGAATTTATTGGAAAATATATTTCTTTGATAGAAAAGCGACGAGAGTATTTTGAAGGTCCAGGATCGGAAAAATCACCAACGCCATATGGGTCCTACTATTTGGATAAAAACGGTAAACTTACTTATACCTCCATGATAGACAAGATGCGTGGAAAATGTACATATTTTCCTGATAAGCCACGAATAGCGAAAATGTCATTTACAGCAGATCTCTTCAATCTTCTTAGCGGAGATTTAAATAAACTTCAAATCAATGGAGAGTATCTAACGTTTGATGATAAAAAACACTTAGTGGAGCAATTTGTGAAAAAGGGCAAAAATATTACTTTAGCACAAATTTTAAAATATAAAGGTGCCTCAGCAGATGCAGATGTTTCGGGGTATAGGAAAGATTTAAAGACAGATAAACCAACATTCACTGAGTTTAAAGGTTTTAAGGAATTACTTAATATTATTGAGAAAAACAATTTGCCCAAAGCAATATTGGATGATGTTGATCTTCTTGACCAAATAGTGGAAGTCCTTACTGCAGAAAAGTCTTATCAGCGCCGTGAAGAGCAACTTCAATCACTGTTTAGCAACTACGACAATCCCGTGAGAAATAGAATAGTTGATTCTTTAAAAGAAAGTACTAAGTTTACGGGGTACCACGCATTATCAAAAAAGGTAATTGAATTAGCAATGGATGATCTATGGCATACAAATAAAAATCAGATGCAAATTTTTGCTGAAATGGGATTAGAGCAAAAAAGGTTATCTGCATTGAAGAAAAACAAGAATATAGCATTTGATGATGAAGCAATATTAAGTACAGTTGCCAAAAGGGCTCATCGAGAAGCTATAAAGATAGTAAATGCTGTCCGAGAACAGTATGGAGAATTATCTGCAATTGTTGTTGAAACGGCAAGGGAAAAAAATAGTGACGAAAAAAGAAAGCAATATACTGATTTTCAAAAACAAATTGGAAAGCATGAAAAAGAAATGGCTAAACTGCTAGGGGTTAAACAGTTATCTGATTTGCGTTTGTCGAGTAAGCAACATCTAGCTCTTAAGCTATGGGAATCTCAAGATGGAAAATGTATTTACTCAGGTAAAAGTATATCCATTAATGAAATTGTAACCAACCCTTTCTTGTTTGAGATTGACCATATTCTGCCTGTATCTTTATCGTTTGATGATAGTCAGGCGAATAAAGTGTTATGTTATCGGAGTGAGAATCAAAATAAAGGTCAAAAGACACCTTTTCAATATTTCTCCTCAGGAAAGGCTTCCAGAACTTTTGAACAATTTAAGGTAGAAGTGTTGAATCTCTATAAGAGCAAAAGAATCACAAGTAAGAAAAAGGATTATTTGTTGGAACTTAGAGATATCGAACATAATGAAGAGTTGCAAAAGGAGTTTATTAATCGGAATTTAGTAGATACACAGTATGCAATGCGTAGTTTTTCAATGAATTTACGTTCATTCTTCAAAAATCATGAGATTGATACAAAGGTTCTTTCAATTAGAGGTTCTTTCACTGCCGCTTTAAGAAGAAGGGCAAAATTAAATAAAGATAGAGATGAAGGATATGTGCATCACGCAATTGATGCTTTAATTGTGGCTGCAATTGGAAGAATGCCTGTATTCGAGTTCTTTAAAGAGTTTAATATGAATGAGGAAGGTGTTGTTTTTAACAAAGAAACTGGGGAAATCATAGGGGAGGATCAGTTTTTTGACCATCAATTTATTACCTTTCTTAGAGATTTAATGAATTATGAATCAAAAATTAAATTCTCTCATAAGGTTGATCGAAAAGTGAATAGGACCATGTCCAATCAAACGATATATGGCACAAGAGAGAAGGATGGAGAGAAATATTATTTAGGAAAGACCTCAAATATCTATCAGTTAGATAAAAATGGAGTCGCTCCAGTTCTAAAAAGAATTAGCAAGAACCCGGAAAGTTTCCTCATAGCTCAGCATAATCCAGAATTATTCGAGTTAATCTTAAAAATCATTAGAGAATATTCTCAAGCGGATAATCCTTTCAAAGCATACTATAATGACCATGGTTATATCATGAAGGATGGAAAGGTACCAGTGAAAACCTTAAGATATTATGATCGAAAGCTTGGGGTTCATATGAAAATAACAGATAAATATCCTGGTGCAAATAGTGATGTTGTTTTGCTCAGCATAAAAGGATTAAGAGTCGATATTTATAGAAATCAAGAAGGTAAGTACAAATATTTAGGTGTTCCTTATCACTGGTTTAAGCAGGAAGGAAAAAATAAATACGTATTAGATATGGAAAAGTATAATGAGGAAAAGGCAAAGGATTATAAGAAAATTGATGAAAGCTATGAGTTTCAATTGAGTTTATATAAGAATGATTTGTTTTCTTATGAAAAGCAGGGAGAAACAAATTTTCGAGTTTTCAGAGGAGACGCAATGCCAAGACAAAATAAGATTGAGGTAGACTTTGTCCACAAGAGAAAAGAAGAGCAAAAAGAAGGATTTTTAGCCCCATCAACTTTAAGCAATATTGTGAAGTATAACGTAGACGTTTTAGGGAATACTTATAAAATAGAAAAAGAAAATTTTAAAGATACTTTACAATTTTAGTAAAATGGGGTAAGATGAAAGTGCGATAGAGACGTCTATCGCCCTATACCGAAAACTGGGATGAACCTACCAAAACAAGGGTTTATCCCGAACTCAAGCCCCATTTTTATGGGGCTTTTTCTTTTTCTCGGCTTTGTAAGTTTCCGCTTATAAATTTCAATCTTCTAGATCAAAGCCTTCAAAATTTAAGGAAAAGAGAGGAGAGCAAATGAGCTGGAGGATTGTTTATATTTCGGAAGCAGAAGAAATAAAGCTTTATCTTGATAATCTAAAGGTAGTGAAAGGTGAGCAGGAAATTCTCATTCCACTATCAGATATTCATACTATTATAGTTGATAACAATAGAACTGTAGTTACAGGTAGATTGATGAACAAATTAACCGAGTATCATATTCTTTTAATTTTTTGTGATGAAACTCACCATCCAAATGTATTTTCACTAGGTTTATATAGTCATTATCGTGTTTATGGTGTTTTAACCCAGCAACTTAACTGGAGTGATGCCGCACGTGGAGAAATGTGGAGAAGGATTGTCCAAATAAAAATAAACAATCAAAGATCTGTTCTACAATACTTAAATAGAGATACTGAAGTAATAAGGAAAATGAAGGCGTTTTCTGACGGTGTAGAATTTGATGATGAGACAAATCGTGAAGGACTTGCAGCAAAAATATATTTTAATGAGCTATTTGGAAGTAATTTTCGAAGAGAAAGAGGAGCGGTAGATACCTATAATGCAGCCCTGAATTATGGGTATGTCATATTAAGAGCCTGCTTTGCTAGGACAATTGTTGCTTATGGACTTCACCCAGCATATGGAATCGGCCATCGAAACCAGTTTAATGCATTTAATTTGGTTGATGATTGTATGGAAGTTTTTCGACCAGTAATTGATTTATGGGTTTCTATGACCGTAGGAGAAGCGGAATATTTAAATCGTGAAATGAAACAACAATTAATTCGTCGTTTGAGTGCCAAAATTAATATCGGAGGACAAAATCAGACAGTATTAAATGCAATTGATTTGTTTATCCAGTCTTTTATTAAGGCAATGAACCAAAAAGATACGAACATATTGGTATATCCGCGAGATGGCATCGCCATATAGAGTGATGAGATTAATATTATTTTTTGATCTCCCGATGAATACGAAGGAAGAACGACGAATCTATTCTAAATTTAGAAAATATCTTATTTCGAATGGTTTTACGATGCTTCAATTTTCAGTTTATGCAAAAATATTTCCTAATCGAACAAGTTTGTTTCAATATATTGAAGGGTTAAAAAGAAATTTGCCTAATAAAGGCTCGGTTAGAATTATGGGTGTTACAGAAAAGCAGTATGAAAAGATGTTTATCTTGGTAGGCGGGAAATCTATTCAAGAGGAATCGATAACAGAGGATCCGATGGTGATGCTATGAAAATTTGGCAAATTCTAAATGATGACAAAGAATGGGAAATAGAAGTTGGGCCAATTACGGTATTAAAGGGAAATAGTAGCTCATGGTATCAACTCATTCGGCTGGTGGATGATTTCTTTAACAATAAAAGTTCAACAGTTACTATTTTTGAAGATACGCAGTCTTTAATCAAGAAAGATTGGGAGTGCCTATTCATCCCCTTTGACGCACATGTTCAATTGGATAAGATTACTGCAAAGTCCCCTTTGAGAATGTTATTAGAAGAAGCATGCCAAGATATAAGTCTAACACCGGTTTTTCAAGAATTTGAGGAGCTTTGGGATGAATTATATGAAGAACTTCAATTTATCAATAATAAGTTTGAGAAATTTGGTTTGGGTATTCAATTAGAACCATTCTCACAAAAGGACTTAGAATCAAAACTGTTTTTTTCTCCTTTAAGCTCAAGTAGGATGGCTCCTATAGAGTTTAAACACTTGCTTTTAAATTTGTTTACAGAAAGAACTGTAGAAAAGAAGAGGCTTATTTTAATCGAAATGCCAGAATTATATGCTGACCGATATGAGATAGAGAATTTCTTAAATACGGTTAATCACTATGCTTGTAAGGGCACTATATTCATAATTGTAACCCAGAACGTAATGAAGGGTAATCAAAATATATACCATAATAAAGTTATTTTAAATGAAGCTCGTATTGATTTGCTAAAAGGTAAAGTAACAAATCAATTACCATTTGCTTGTAACAATGCTGTTTTTGAAAAGGCTAAGAGGAGTCTTTTAGAAGCTGTGGATAACTCAAGAAATATGTTGGGAATTGAAGTAAATCCCCAAAAAGAAGACGAAGCCATATCAGTTATTTTATTTATTTTGGCAAAAGAGCTTAACATTCCTCTAAGCATTGATACAACTGGTCTTTCACCCAATTTAAGAAACTTTATTGACGCTTGTTAGTAAGTAAAAAACAACTATGGTATAATCAACTTGAGGTTTTGGTACTCTCCCA
>DLCS01000101.1 GCA_002480735.1 Bacillaceae bacterium UBA7792
TTGATGAGCCGACAACAGGTCTGCATGTGGATGATATTTCAAGATTGCTAGTGGTGCTCCAGCGTCTTGTTGAAAATGGCGATACCGTCCTCGTTATTGAGCATAATTTAGATGTGATTAAGACGGCCGATTATTTGGTCGATTTAGGACCAGAGGGAGGCGACAAAGGAGGAACGATTATCGGAACCGGAACTCCTGAAAAGATCGCCGAAATCCCAGAATCGCACACAGGCCGATATTTAAAGCCCATTCTTGAACGAGATCGCCAAAGAATGAAGGAACTCATTCAAGAAAAAGAAGCAACAGTTAAGGCACTTTTCTAAGACATGTGCTGTTGAAAATGAAAGTCAGAATTTGAATTATTTGAAATTTAGTGATTGAAACGGAGAAAAGTGCTGGTCATTTTATGCGTGAAACTAAGCCCAGTGTGAAACGGAATGACCGGCATTAGGGTCATTCCAAAACCACATCCCGTACCAACCAAACTTAATTAAAAGGAAACCCGCCAAAACGGCGGGTTTCTTCTGCATTTATGGGGAAAAGAGGAGCGCTATAGAGCTAATATTTGCGAAAAAATAATATATTTGCGGCAATTTGAATATATTTGCGAAACATCAAAATTTGAAACCTTCGTCTCTGAAAAACGTAAAAATAGAAAAGGAGTTGAGGAAAATGGATACAAATAAAGTTCTATCGGCATTGAGCTATTTCAGCATCTTTTTTGCGGGGATTATTTTTCCACTCATCGTATGGCTAGTGGCCAGTGACAAGGTGGTCAAGGGGCATGCAAAGAAGGCCTTTTTTTCACATATCATTACTTTGATCCCTGTGCCGATTATTATTTTTTCCGTTATATTTGATATCGTTGGGGGATATTCGGACGTACCTGTCATGTTCTTTATTAGTATCATTGTGACGGTCATCCTAAGTTTAATCGTGCTTATTTGGAATATTGTCAAAGGAATTCAAGTATTGACTAAAGAAAGTATATATTAGGATTTTATAGAGGAGGATGTAGCCATGCAAGAAGAAAGAAAACGAATTTTGAATTTGGTCAAAGAGGGTAAGCTAACAGTGAATGAAGCACTCGTTCTGTTAGAAGGGTTGGATGATTCGGAAGAAAGCATGAAGAAAAAGAAAGAGGCGTTATTCGGAGAGCTTTCCACGACCGTTCATTTTGAAGAGGCGAAAAAGGAAGACTCTTATTCGCAGCAGAAATTCCAATCCACAAAGGAAAAACTTTTTGAATTTGTTGACACAGCACTGAAGAAAATTAAGGATTTTGATTTGGATTTAAACTTCGGAGCATCCATTGATATTTCTCATATTTTTCAGCAGAGTGACGTGTATTTAAAAGAGATGGATGTCGATCTGGCCAATGGCTCAGTAAAAATCGTTCCTTGGGATCAGCAGGATGTGCGCGTCGAGTGTGAGGCAAAGGTCTATCGAGTCGATACCCAGGATGAGGCGCGAAATCACTTTTTGAAAAATGTTACCTTTGCTATTGAGGGGCAGAAGCTGCGTTTTCATTCCCAGCAAAAGTGGATGAAAATCCATGCGATCCTTTATATTCCGCAAGCCCAGTATGATAGCATTAAGGTGCGGATGTTTAATGGGCCAATTGAAAGTGAAAACTTACATGTAGAAAAGTATAATGTGAAGACAGCCAATGGAAAGATTAATATTTTTGGCATTACGAGTAAATATTTGGATGCCGAAACGGCCAATGGGCAAATTGAAGTGCGTGACGGAAAAGTGGAAGACTTTGAGGCGGAAACAATTAACGGGGCCATCAAGCTTGATGGGAGCTTCGAAAGGCTCGAGCTTCAGTCATTCAATGGAAATATTATCTGCTCTTTAACTGATCCTCGATGCGATCGGATTGAGGCAAAAGGGACGACAGGTGCAATCAAGCTCTATTTGCCAAGGGAAATGGCTATCTCAGGTGAGGCCAAGTCCAATGTTGGAAGCTTTGATATCGATTATTCGGGCATTCAAGTAGTGGATGAAAAAAATGAAGTTATTCAAAAGCTTGTCCGTTTCCAACCGACGATTCCAAGTGAGAGAACTGCAAGAATTTATCTGGACTCAAAAACGGGATCAATTGCGATAAAAAGAAATCAATAGAATTAGATTCATCATTATAATAAAATTGTAGCTAAAAGCGATAAATCAGGATTACGAAATGGATGAAGCAGAAATAATGCCTTATTAAAGGATGTTGGACATGAGATGGATTATTGGAATACTAATTAATGCGGTATTGTTTATTGCGTTGGCTGGATATTTTGAGGACTCCTTTTATATAGAGGGGATAGGGGCAGCGATTGGGGCGAGCTTTGTACTGGCTATCTTGAATGTATTAGTGAAGCCAATTTTAATCATTTTGACGCTTCCTATTACGGTGTTTACCCTAGGCCTGTTCTTATTCGTTATCAACGGAGTGACCCTTCTGCTTACCGATGCGATTATTGGGGAGTCCTTTGAAATCAGTGGATTAGGGATGGCGATCTTGATTTCAGCGATTATGTCAGTCGTCAATCTGGTTATCCAAAATGTTGTTTTTGATTCGAAAAAAGAAAAATAGAGGATCTGGCGAACAGATCCTCTTTCTTATCCCTCTTGGACGGATGCTTCATACCCGATTCCCCTTAATCTTGTCATCAATTCCTCCGCCTGCTTTTTTTCATAAAATGGTCCAATCCGGACATGAAAAAGGCTCTCCTGCTTCTGTAGTTGGTCAGGTGCTTTCAACTTGAGTTGAAAATGCTCACGAATCCCTTTTACAATCGCTTCTGCACAGGTTTTGCGATAGAGATCAGAGCGAAGCAGCTGAAGCTCTGATTGGTTTGTCATGAACCCACACTCCACCAAAATAGCAGTCATTTTCGTTACTCTCAAGACGTGAAAATTAGCTGACTTCACGCCACGATCACGGAGTCCTGTTGCGATGATTAAGTTTTTTTGTATGCGTTCTGCCAGCTTGGTTGCTTCCGGTGGCTTTGTTTTAAATACATAGGTTTCAATCCCTTGAGCCTCATTCCACCCTGAACCATATGCATTGGCGTGAATAGACACAAAGCAGTCGACAGCCAGCTGGTTCGCCTTATCCGTCCTCTCCTGCAATGAGACATCCCTTTTGTCCGAATGAGAAAAATAGACGGTTACCCCTTCATACTCCTCCAGCATAGCCTTCATATAGTTAGCGACTACTCGATTAAACTCGTATTCACGCATCCCGTCCGGACTTCTCTTCCCTACAGTATTGTAGCTATGTCCGGCATCAAGCATGATTTTCATGGTGACACACTCCTTTCCTTAAGTTTTTTTTAATGACCACCACCCATGAAAAAAAGTCTGATACGATCTCATCCTTATAATATGTAAATCGTCCCAAAACGGATAGGTATACTTTTTTGAAGGCTCTTTTCTTGTTCCGTGATGCCATACCTGGTACGACAGGCAATGGTTGGCATTAGAACCATTGCCTAATAACAATCCGTACTAAAAGAGCCTTTTTGAACATACAAATTTGGTTCTTAATAAAAAAATGCTAAAATAGAGTGAAACTCTCCTAAGTGGAGATTGTACGACAAAAAATTCTTATTTGCTTCTACTAGAGCAAGACATCCCGGACGGAACCCTCTGCACGATCCTAAGGGCAAGACTTGCTACAACTAAAACCATACCATCAAGGGAGGAGTTCATTTTGGCGAAGGTACGAACGAAGGATGTTATGGAAAAGTTCAAGCTGGACTTAATTAGTGGTGAAGAAGGCATCAATCGCCCAATCACAATGACTGATATTTCCAGACCAGGGCTTGAACTGGCTGGGTTTTTCGACTATTATCCTGCAGAACGAGTCCAATTACTCGGAAAAACTGAATTAACTTTCATTCAAAAATTGGATGTAGACACGAAGGCGGAGAGGCTTGAGCGTTTGTGTACCGATATTACTCCTGCAATCATCGTGACGAGGGATATGGAGGTTCCCCCAGAGCTTATTGAGGCATCGGAGCGAGAAGCCGTTCCAGTCTTGCGATCCAAATTCAAAACGACCCGTTTTTCGAGCCGTTTGACAAACTTTTTGGAGGCGAAGCTTGCGCCAACGACAGCGGTTCATGGCGTCTTAATTGATATTTATGGAGTTGGTGTGCTCATCACAGGAAAAAGTGGAGTCGGAAAAAGTGAAACCGCACTCGAGCTTGTAAAAAGAGGCCATCGTCTCGTAGCCGATGACTGCGTAGAGATTCGCCAGGAGGATGATGACACCCTTGTGGGGAATTCTCCTGAGTTAATTGAGCATCTTCTTGAAATTCGCGGACTAGGAATCATCAACGTGATGACCCTATTTGGAGCAGGAGCAGTTCGAAGCTTCAAGAAGATTTCGCTCGTCATTCACTTAGAGCTATGGGATCAGTCGAAGCAATACGATCGCTTGGGCCTTGATGAAGAAACGATGAGAATTATTGATACATCCGTGACAAAGCTTACCGTTCCTGTTCGTCCAGGACGAAATCTTGCGGTCATTATTGAAGTAGCGGCTATGAATTTCCGCCTGAAGAGAATGGGCGTTAATGCCGCAGAGCAATTCGCAAGCCGGTTGTCTGATGTGATTGAAGATGGGGACCACGAGGATCGCTGAAGCATTTCCCCCTTTTTACAAAAACAGCCATAATCTAAGAAAAAGGAGATGGATTCATGGAAAAAAATATACAGCCTCTTGATCCAATTGCGTTCTCGCTAGGTCCGATTTCGGTACACTGGTACGGAGTCATCATCGGTGTAGGGCTTGCGTTAGCACTAGTGATTGCGATGAGGGAAGGGGAAAAGAGAGGCCTAAACAAGGATGTTTTTGCTGATTTAATGCTTTGGGCCATCCCGATCTCGATTTTAAGTGCACGCCTTTATTATGTCATTTTTGAATGGGGCTATTATTCGCAAAATCCGGGTGATATCATCAAAATTTGGAACGGGGGGATTGCCATTCACGGTGCCTTAATCGGTGCAGTGGTGACCGCCTATGTTTTCTCGAAAAAAAGAGGAATTTCGTTTTGGCAGCTTGCGGATATCGCAGCTCCAAGTATTATCCTTGGACAGGCAATAGGTAGATGGGGAAACTTCATGAATCAGGAGGCACATGGTGGCGAGGTAAGCCGTGCGTTTTTAGAAAACTTGCACCTGCCAAATTTCATTATTGATCAAATGTATATAAACGGCACCTACTATCATCCTACCTTTTTATATGAATCGATTTGGAACCTGCTAGGTTTTATCCTATTAATCTCATTGCGACGAGTCAATCTTCGCCGTGGAGAAATGTTCCTATCTTATGTGATTTGGTATTCCGTGGGGCGCTTCTTTATTGAAGGCATGCGAACGGACAGCCTGATGCTAACATCGAATTTGCGAATCGCACAAACCATTTCGATTGTGCTTATCGTCGGGGCTGTTGCCATTTTGATCTACAGAAGAATGAAGGGTCTTTCCAAGCAAAGATATTTAGATAGAAGCGTGTAAGTTTAACATAGGGGAGAAGAACATGTGGGGTCAAACATTGAAACAAGGATTAAAGGCTGGGCTGAAAACGACCTGGACATTGGGAAAAATTATTTTTCCCGTTACATTAATCGTTGCGTTTCTCCAGCATACACCGATTTTGCCATGGGTCATTAAGTTGGTCACCCCACTGATGAGTCTGTTTGGTTTATCTGGGGATGCAGCCATTCCGCTTGTGATTGGGAACTTCCTTAATCTGTATGCCGCCATTGGAGCGATTTTGACACTGGATTTAACGGTTAAAGAGGTTTTTATTATTGCGGTAATGCTGTCCTTTTCACATAATATGCTCGTTGAATCAAGTGTGGCGACAAGGGTTGGTGTGAAGCTTTGGATCGCCGTTGTGGTAAGGGTAGGCTTGGCGTTAATCTCAGGAGTCGTTATTAATCTTGTGTGGCAAGGTGGTGGACAGCAAGCCAAATATGGGATGATTCAAGGTTCACAGGAGGAAGTGACAGGCCTGCTAGATATTAGCGTGAATGCCCTGCAAACAGCTGCCATGGGTATCCTTCAGCTTGCCATGATTGTCATTCCGCTAATGGTGGTTATCCAATTCTTGAAGGATTTGAAATGGCTCGACATCTTTTCAAAGTGGATGGCTCCGGTTACAAGGGCTCTAGGGATGATGAAAAATACCTCCACTACCTTAGCTGCTGGGCTCTTGTTCGGCCTTGCTTATGGGGCCGGTGTGATGATTCAAGCGGTCAAAGAGGACGGGGTGAGCAAAAAGGATGCCACGCTGGCGTTTATTTTTCTCGCTGGCTGTCACGCGGTGGTTGAGGATACATTGATCTTTGTGCCACTTGGGATCCCGGTGCTGCCACTGCTCTTTATCCGGCTTGTGCTGGCGATTGTTGTGACAATCATTGTTGCGACCTCTTGGAATCGCGTGGAAATTGCAAAAAGAAAGGAAACCACAATATGACGAAGATAACCACAATCCTATTTGATTTAGATGGAACATTAATTAATACGAACGATTTAATCATTCAGTCTTTCTTGCATACGTTAGGGAAATTTTATCCCGATCAGTATAAAGAAGAGGATGTTCTACCATTTATGGGACCGACCTTAATGGAAACGTTTGAAAGCATTGACAAGGAAAAATCAGAGGACATGATTCGAGAATACCGTACGTTTAATATTGCTCATCATGACGAATTGGTGAAGGAATTTGATGGGGTGTATGAGACGATTGCCGCTTTGAAGGAGAATGGCTTTAAGCTTGGAATCGTCACGACGAAAATGTTAAATGTGGTAAAAATGGGACTTGAGGTAACGAGGCTTACTCCCTTTTTTGAAGTGATTGTTGCTTTAGATCATGTGACAAAGGCAAAGCCTGATCCCGAACCTATTAGGAAGGCACTTGAACAGCTTCAATCTACACCGGAAGAGGCGATCATGGTTGGTGACAACTACCATGATATTTTAGGTGGAAAGAATGCTGGTACGAAAACTGCAGGTGTGGCTTGGTCTGCTAAGGGAAGAGCATATCTAGAAGAGTATCATCCTGATTATATCCTCGATCATATGAGTGATTTACTTGAAATCGTAGGAGCCAGGCAGCGATGAGGCGGACAACCCGCTACCCTGTTGAAGGGGCCAATTCCTTATGGCATGTGTATAAGACGGTACCCTTTTGGAAGGTTGTCAGGAATTTTATCATCATTCAATTAGCTCGGTACACCCCGTTTCTTGGTATGAAGAATTGGCTCTACCGAACTTTTTTGCGGATGAAGGTTGGGGAGCAAACGTCCTTCGCATTAATGGTGATGCTCGATGTGATGTTTCCTGAAAAAATTAGTGTCGGTCGCAATACGGTGATTGGCTATAATACGACCATTCTCGCCCATGAGTATTTGATTAAGGAGTATCGCCTTGGTGAGGTACAAATCGGCAGTGAAGTGATGATCGGAGCGAACTCTACGATCCTGCCAGGCGTGACGATTGGAGACGGTGCTTTTGTTTCAGCAGGAACTCTTGTCCATAAGGACGTTCCTGCGGGCGCATTTGTCGGCGGTAATCCGATGCGTGTCATTTACACGAAGGAACAGCTGGCAGAAAGATGGGCAGATGACCCGATTTATGGAAAAAATAATATGTAAGACTGTAGACTGGCTCTCTTAAAATGGGGCTAGTCTACAGTCTTTTTTTTGTACGGCCGGAGGTTATGAGCGAAAATCGGGGATTGATAATCCAATTTTCAATCCAAATTCTGCAATCATATTATTAGTTGACGAAACAAGAACGGGAGAGTAAACTACATATAACTTCAATTTGCTAATGTATTAGCGAACTAAAGCATCATAAAAGTTCTGAATATACAAAATCAATATTTTTTGATAAAGGCTTTGTTAATGTACAGTGTTGATTTTAGCCTTATACGTGTACGTGAACGGGTTTTATTCGGTACGAATAACTTAGAGAACGTACACGTATAAGGCGATACATAAATTAACAAATATATCAGAGCAGCAATAAATATTAACAAAAAACCCCTTTCACATGAAAGGAGTCACGCCTTCAGCCTATTTTTATGATAAATATAGACAAATAAATAACTAAACACAAATCCTGCGAGAATGGAGATAAAGCCAACAGACCATTCTTCTTTGAGAAAGATTGGAATAGCAAGCAATATAGACTGGAGCATTAAAATGATTGTAAGGAATTTCTTAAAAGAATTCCCTCGGAACGATTCCTCGATTGGATATAGCTGTAGCCATATTTTATTCTGATGGTGATTCCATAGTGGCATAAGCTGAAAGCCGGTAAGAAATAAGAACAATAGTACAAAGAGAATCTGCCCCTTTCCATACACCACGAAGAAAAGAACCAGCATCCCAATCACCGTTAATCTAATGAAAAGGCCAAGATAGTCTCCACCTCGAATGAATGTATGGACATACAGATGGGTATAGACCCCCTTATGCTCAAATTTAAGGAATCCGGATACCCAATCAAGCCATTTTCTTCTCCTTACCCTATCCTTTAGCTTCGGAACATCCGTAAATAAATTCGCTAAACGGTAAAAGGCCATCATTCTCTTTGCTTCCTGATCAATGAGGAACTCCCATTTCAGACCCTTTTGCTTTGTTTGCGAAAAATAAAGCAGATAGAGCATTCCACAAATGAAGAGAACAGGAAGAATGAACCAAAGCTGGGCATGCGAAAACAAGAGAAAAAGAAAAACTGCATTGATAAAATAGCGAATAACCGAATCAATCATATGTACATTCGTACTCACGTAAAACTGTACGCGCCAGCGGATGAGAAGATTTAACGCCTTAGCTACACACATCATCAACAGAAATGGCAAAAAGCTTCCGTAACCATTGTTATGAACCTGTGCATACATCGGCATCAGGATGGCAAGGCCCCCAATCAATAGGTACAATTGGATAAAAAAGCTTGCCACCATCGATCGTTGAAAATATGGCTTTAATTTCTCTTCAAGCGGAATAAGAAAAATCCGATCCGCCTCCATTAAAAAGGTAAAGATGGGACTGAATGTGAGCAAAAAAGCCAACAGGACAGCCATAATAACCGCCACTGGAAAATCCTGTTCCAGACCTCGTACCCAGCCTTGATAATAATAGGATGCAGTACCAATTAAGAAAACCATGCCAATAACAACATGACCGTTAAAGATATAACGTCCATATCTGCTTAATTCCTTTAATGTTCGACCTACTCTTTCTTTCCAGAGCCTCTTTTCATCAAACATAGTCTTCTTCCTTTGTCAACTGAATATATAAATCATCTAACGTCGCATTCGGCATCGAAAATTGCTCCTGCAAATCCTTTAAAGTCCCTTTTGCCCGCACACTACCCTCATGCAAAATCACAAAACGATCACAATAGCGCTCCGCTGTTGCCAAAATATGTGTCGACATGAGAATTCCTGCCCCATCTTCCTTCATTTTTTTCATCAGATCAAGCAAGGACTGGATACCGAGAGGATCGAGACCAACAAAAGGCTCATCCACAATATAAAGGCTTGGCTGAACAAGAAATGCACACATGATCATGACCTTTTGTTTCATCCCCTTCGAAAAATGGGCTGGGAACCATTTCAACCGCTTTTGCATCCGAAATTCCTTCAAGAGAACCTGCTTTCGCTCCTCAAAAATTTTCTTGTCAAGCCCATAGGCCATTGCCGTCATTGATAAATGCTCGTCCAGCGTTAGCTCATCGTATAAAATGGGGGTTTCCGGAACGAACGTAAACTGTTTTCGATAGGCCTCCTTGTCCTCCTGAAACGTCCTTCCATTAATGCTGATCTCACCTTTATGCGGCTCCATTAAACCAATAACATGCTTGATGGTTGTGCTTTTCCCTGCTCCATTTAAGCCAATGAGACCGACTATTTCGTTTTCATTCACCTCAAAGGACACATTTTTCAGGACAGGATTTCTCGTGTAACCACCCGTGATCTCTTTGATTTCCAGCAAACTCATTCAACAACAACTCCCAAATGTAGTTAGTCTCATTTTAACAAATTGCACTTCTAAAAAATAGAAATACGATACGGTTGTGAAATATTTAGCATATAGCGCTTTGTTTATTAGCCTTATATGTGTGCGTGAACGGGTTTTATTCGGTACGAAAACTCTCGTGAACGTACACATATAAGGCGGTTTATTAATCAAAAATAAATATTAAAGAGAAAAGAGAGAAAAAATTAAAAATCGCACATATTTTTTTGTAGTCTGGACATGATAATATTCGAAGGGGAAAAACAAGTTAAAAATGGGGTGTCTGTCGCAGGCAATAACCATTGAAAATAAGCTTCAAACGTTCCAATAAGGGGATGGTTGTATTGGACTATTTAGTTCACTAACCTAGATCTGTAAACCATTTTATAAAAAAAATGGGGTGTTCGCTAAAGGCTATCTACCCGCTTTATAAGTTGTGAAACCTATAAGGAATAAGGGGATGGTACGCTTGGACAATGGATCGATTTCTCATTAGATAACATTCATGCAAATGAGGTGTTTATCAAAGGGAAGATACCCGAATGAACAAGAAGCATTTCCCCTTCAAAGGGACAGGCGGGATTCAAGAGGAATCCTGCCTGTTCCACTTTTTTGGACTAATAAGTCAATCGCTATGACTGCGCAGCTTCATCCTGTTCTCTTTGCCTCTCGCTTGTGGTAAAATATTCTAAAATACTCGAGAGGAGTCTGAAAATGAGCGATTGTATTTTCTGTAAGATTGTTAATGGAGAAATTCCATCAGCCAAAGTTTTTGAAAATGAGCATGTTGTTGCATTCCTTGATATTAGCCAGGTAACGAAAGGACATACCCTTGTTATTCCTAAGGTACATAAGGAAAATGTTTATGAGCTAACACCTGAGGTTGCCCAGCAAATCTTTGAGGTAGTGCCGAAGATCGCCAATGCTTTAAAAACAACCTATAACCCAATTGGAATGAACCTTGTCAACAACAATGGAGAAAAAGCCGGACAATCGGTGTTCCACTTCCATTTGCATCTTCTTCCCCGATATGGTGAGGGTGACGGCTTTGGTGCTGTCTGGAAAACTCATCAGAGCGATTATACTCCAGAAGACTATCAAAACATGGCAAAGGAAATCAAGCAAAATTTATAAAACTAAAGCCTTTCAGCATGAGCTGGGAGGCTTTTATATATATTCCGCCTTATAGGTGCACGTTCACGAGAGTTTTCGTACCGAATAAAATCCGTTCACGTACACCTATAAGGCTAAGATAAACACTGTACTTTTACATAGCCTATCTCTAAACAAATTTTCGAAATGTTCAACTTTTATCATTTACACTCCATACCGATTTATGTAGAATGAATCACATAGTATCTTTAATTCTTTAAAGCAGAAAAATATGGAGGTTGTTAAAATGAGTAGAGCATTCAATTTTAATGCTGGACCAGCCGCTCTTCCTGAAGCCGTATTGCTGGAAGCACAGAAGCATTTGCTAAATTTCAACGGAACTGGCATGTCTGTTATGGAGTTGAGCCATCGCAGCAAGGATTATGAAGAAGTACATAACAGTGCCCAAAGCCAATTGCGAAAACTTCTCCAAATTCCTGACAACTACGAAATTCTCTTCGTGCAAGGCGGTGCAAGTCTACAATTTTCCATGGTGCCGATGAATTTGTTATCACAAGATAAGACTGGCTATTATGTACTTACAGGCTCTTGGTCTGAAAAGGCGCTTAAGGAAGCTCAAAAGATTGGGAACACGAAAATTCTTGCATCAACCAAAGAGGAAAATTATCGTTCTATTCCTCAACTTGATTTGGATTTGTTACAGGAAGATGCTGCATACCTTCATATTACATCTAACAATACGATTTACGGTACCCAATGGCAGTCCTTCCCTGATCTTAAAGTTCCGCTTATCGCCGATATGTCCAGTGATATTCTTAGTAAACCACTGAATATCAGCAAGTTTGGGCTGATTTATGCCGGTGCCCAAAAGAATCTCGGACCATCAGGGGTGACGGTTGTCATCGTTAGAAAAGATTTGATTAGTGAGCCTCTAGATCATCTACCAACGATGCTGAATTACCAAACCTTTAGTAAAAATAATTCTCTTTATAACACACCTCCTACCTTTGCGATCTATTTATTAAAATTAGTGCTCGATTGGGTGGAAAATGAAGGCGGTCTAGCAGCCCTAGAGAGAAAGAATATTGAAAAGGCAAAATATCTTTACGATGCAATCGATGAGAGCGATGGTTTCTTTAAGGGACATGCGAGCAAGGAAAGCCGTTCGAACATGAACGTAACCTTTACTCTGCCTACTGAGGATGACACAAAAAATTTCTTAGATGCAGCAAAGAAACAAGGTTTTATTGGCCTGAACGGACACCGCTCCGTCGGTGGCTGCCGTGCGTCCATCTATAACGCCGCTCCACTTGAACATGTGCGGCAATTGGCGGAATTTATGAAAACTTACCGTTAATTATCAGAATTCTTCAACTTTACTAGTTGACTTTTTATGATATAATAGTAGCAAGCTAATCGCTGCAGGCAATGAGTGCACTGTAGGAGAAGCGAAAGAAAAAGTTAGAATAGCTGAGGAGAGATGAGAAATGAGAACAAAAAATTTGGTTGCGTTAGCCCTGCTCGTTGGTATGGGTGCTGTCTTACATGCGGTTATGCCTGGAATCGTGTTTGGAATGAAGCCAGACATGATGCTGGCGATGATGTTCTTAGGGATTGTTTTGTTCCCAGATGGGAAGAGCATTTTGCTCTTAAGCTTGGTAACAGGTATTATCTCAGGGTTAACAACGACTTTTCCAATGGGTCTTATCCCAAACATTATCGATAAGCCGATAACAGCCTTTATCTTTTTTGCTTTATTCCTAGCATTAAAGAAATACCGTACCAATATTGTTAGTATTGCGGTGTTAACAGCACTGGGAACCATTGTATCTGGCTTTGTATTCCTAGGGTCTGCCGCTATCATTGTCGGTCTGCCAGGACCATTCGCAGCTCTTTTCGCAGGTGTTGTATTACCAGCAGCTGTCGCTAATACGGTTGCAATGGTTGTCCTTTATCCAGTGGCCCTTACCATTGTCAAGAGAACAAAGCTTACAAACCAAACAGTCAGCAGTTAATAAGGAGAACCCGATTGGGTTCTTTTTTTGCTGTTTACTTGAAAAATATGCCTTCATTTAAATGCGGATAACAGCATCCCCAATAAAAAACTAATACTCCCCATAGCCGCAAGTAAAACCGCCCGCCTTTTTAATACTCTCTTTGGAGGATAAAATCCGGGTTTTTTTACTGACATAGCATTGAATAAGGCTCCAATAAATAATCCGATCCCTACAACAAATATCCAAAAAATAGTACTAGCCAATCCCACTCACTCCTCCTGAAGACACTGCAAAAAAAGTCTTACTTCATCTATATGCGAAAAAGTCCCTCCTATGAAAAGATAGAAAAGCTTTAACCCATTAGAGCAAAAGAATATTATTTTTCCATTAATAATAAATCTTTCAATTTCTTGTAAAACTTTTTTGGAAAAATTGAAGGATTTTTAAATAAAACACAGAAAAGTAATATATTATAAAAATTCTTCTTCTAAACTCGAAATATTTTTGAGGATTTTTTTCAACTCATGTACCTTTGTTATACAAACTTTATAAATAAATTTCTAAAAATTTAGTATTTTTTATCTTTATTTCTTTTTGTTTTATTGGCATAATGAATAGTAAGAAAAATAAAATCGGGGGAATTTAGGGGATGACAGAGAAACATTATTCAATGAAAGAAGCTATGATTTTTAGTCAAAGAATTGCACAATTAAGCAAAGCCTTATGGAAGTCGATTGAAAAGGATTGGCAGCAATGGATTAAGCCAGCTGACCTGAATATTAATGAACACCATATCCTTTGGATTGCTTACCATTTGAATGGAGCATCTATTTCAGATGTGGCTAAATTCGGTGTTATGCATGTATCTACCGCATTTAATTTCTCGAAAAAACTCGAGGAAAGAGGACTTTTGAATTTTTCTAAGAAGGAAAACGATAAACGAAACACATACATTCAGCTTACTGAAAAAGGGGAAGAAATTTTACTAAATCTAATGGAAACCTATGACCCAGAAAAGAATGCTGTATTCTCTGGGGCAATGCCATTAAAAAGCCTATATGGGAAATTTCCAGAAATCGTCGAAATGATGGCGATTGTCCGTAATATCTATGGCGATGATTTCATGGAAATTTTTGAAAAGTCCTTTGAAAATATTGAAAATGAATTCAACGACGAGGATGGGAAGCTCAAAAAGAAGCCTTCTACCAAGGAATGTGTCTAGCTTAAATGAATTTTCGAAACTCTAACATGAGAGGCCGATATAGCTGTTGGCGGAGACAGGCATGAACGACTTCTTCTGCGATGAGGTTTGGGTGTAGAGCTGCTTTGAATTTTTGGAAAAGTGGCTCAAAATTGACAAATCCCTCCGCTTTTTGCTCTTCTAAAGCAACAGTTAGCTCGTCACAGCTCTGGTAGAATTGTTTCAAATCCTGTTCCGTTAATGATTTTTCAATGATCATCCGATAAAAATGATCCTCGCTACCCACGATCATTTTTAATAGAAGCGATTGATGAAATTCAAGACGATTGATCTTTTCTAATAAGACATCTAAATTCATAGTGGATCCTCTTTCAAAATGTAGTTAAAATTAGTATAATAAAGCGTCTATCTTTCGCTTATTATTTGCAAAAATCTAGCTAAAAATGTAATACGATTTCCTATTGATTTTTTCATCCTTTCATCGTAAAGTATCTTAAGTGAGTAAATGAATGACTTTTACGTGTAAAAGAAGCTCAGGTAGCTCCTGATGGAGGATGATATCTTGAATTGCTGGAAAACGGTTAATTACTCAAAGCAATATGGTTCCCAAAGAATGTTTATTCTTTCACTAATTACGATGTTGCTCACCTTTATTATACTCTATATTCCACTTTCTTATTTTTTTGCTCCTAATGAGCTTTATGATAATCAATTTGTCTTATTCATTTTCGGAATCATTTTGATGTACCCTCTTCATAAGCTGTTACATTACTTGCCTGTAGCTCATCTTGGTTCAAAGATAAGGAAAAGAATTGAATGGAAATACGGAGTTTACCCATTTATCGAAGTAAAAGTACATGAGCCGATCTCGAAGCCATTGTTTCTGTTCGCTTTGTTTTTGCCTTTTATATCCATTACAATCCTTTTAGCTGTTAGCTGTTTCTTATTTCCGCATTATGTACACTATTTTGCTATTTTAATGGCTTATCAAATTGGACTTTCTGTGCCTGATATTGCCTACGGTTTGAATATCCTTAAAGCACCTAAGGCAGCATTTATAGAGGAAAATGATGATGGCTTTGAAATATTGATCCACCATCATCAAGTACGAAACATGTAGGAATGAGATTTTCTTCTCAACTACACTTTCCTTTTCAGAGAAAATTTGATATGGTTGTGAAAAGAAAAATTGTCCCAACAAGGAGGGATTTGGTGATCATCTCCATATTTATAATTTTTGCTATTTTTATATTATTTAATATTAATAAACTCACAAATTCCCTTTGTTTACAAAAAGAAATCCCTGAAGAACGGCAACCAAAGGTTTTTAGAACGATTAATGTATTGGTGACCATTCTTCTCATTTCATCATATATTGAAATATTGTTTTCTTAACAAAAGAACATGGGCTGCTCCCATGTTCTTTTTCAATGATTCATTTGATAATCTCTACACCTAATTAATACCACCATGCTGCTCCTACAATGATTAAAAGGATAAACAAGACAACAATCAACGCAAATCCTCCACCATATCCTCCATGACTCATCGTAACACCCCCTTCCATTGCATTTACTTCTTTCTATAAGAAAATTATCTCTACCATGTAGGCAGGTATCTTTTTGAGTTCGGATTGCTGGATGAGACTAAATTTAGCTCCACATCAACTGCCTATACTTTATCCTATGTAGTAGTCCCTTTTATGGAATAGTGACAGTGCCTATTTTTTTGAAAATCAACAGTCAAAATGGGTTTTTCTTTTGCTCTCTTTCCAAGTTATGTTATAGTATTGTTTGTAGAAATTACACGAAAGAAATTAAAAAATTTAGGAGTTGTTTTAATGAAAAAATGGATACTTGCCCTATCTTTAGTACTAGGGGTTATTGGATTATCAGCATGCAATAATGCTGGCTCATCAGACACGGTTGTCGAAACAAAGGCCGGCAATATTACAAAGGACGAGCTTTATGATGCAATGAAGAAAGCAAATGGGAAACAGGTTCTTCAGCAGCTTGTGTATGAGAAAGTGCTATCAGATAAATATAAAGTGTCAGATAAGGAATTAGACGCAAGACTACAAGAGGTTAAGGATCAGCTTGGGGATAATTTCGAAATGGCGTTAGCGCAATATCAAATGACTGAGAAAGAGCTTAAGGAAAGCTTGAAATTGGACTTGCTTGTTGAAAAAGCAGCAACAAAAGATGTCAAGGTAACCGATAAGGAAATCAAAGAGTATTACGATAATATTAAACCTGAAATTAAAGCCCGTCATATTTTAGTTGCGGATGAGGCGAAGGCGAAGGAAATTAAGGCGAAGCTTGATAAGGGCGAGGACTTCGCAAAGCTTGCTAAAGAAAATTCAACAGACCCAGGTTCTGCTGAGCAAGGCGGAGATCTTGGTTGGTTCGGTGCAGGTGCAATGGTCCCTGAATTCGAAGAAGCTGCCTATGCCCTTGATGTGAATCAAATTAGTGAGCCTGTCAAAACTGACAATGGTTGGCATATTATTCAAGTAACTGACAAAAAGAAAAAAGAAAGCCTGGACAAAATGAAGGCTGAAATTGAGCAGAAAGTCAAAGTATCAAAGGTCGATAATACTGCCATGCAAGAGGCTCTCCAAAAAGAATTAAAAAATGCCAACGTTAAGGTTAAGGATAAGGACTTAAAGGATATCATCCAAGACAATACGAATGCAGACAACAAAGAAAAAGAGAGCAAGTAATCAAAAGGGGTTCCTAATTTGGAACCCCTTTTTTGTACCCTTAGCCAAACGAACGCTTTTCCATTCTCTCTTCCCTTTCCTTTTCAAGGCGTTGGATGTACACTTCGCCTTCTCTCTCTATTAATTCATGCTCCTGCTTTCTCTCATCTCTCCCTGTTTTGACAGCCATGAAAGCGCTAATGATAATCCCACCAACTAATAATAAGACCCAAATTGGAATATCCATACATTCTCCCTCCAAAAGATTTGTACAAGCTCTTTTTATAAAAATGTATGCTTGGGCAATAGGATTATGATTATCTCTTTACATTGGCATAAAAAATGCCCTTAAAAAAGGCATTTTTATTACTTATGAAAGAGAGGCTTATAAAAGGAACGGTTATCCAAAGCAAAAATTCTTTCAGTGAACTCCCCAGGCTTGACGCGTTCCAGCGCTCGATCAAGCATATTCATCTTGGCATCGATATTATCAATATAGTGGAGAATCTCGGCCTCTTTAATAAGCGGTGGCTTCGGACTTCCCCATTCAGCCTTGCCATGATGACTTAAGACCAAATGCTGCAAAACAAGGACTTCCTCCCCTGAAATTCCCAGCTCATCAGCTGCTTTCGATATTTCAGAAACCATAATATTGATATGTCCTAAAAGATTTCCTTCCACCGTATAGGTAGTAGACACAGGTCCAGAAAGCTCCTTGACCTTTCCCAAATCATGAAGCAGCACACCAGCGTAGAGTAAATCCTTATCTAAGCTTGGATAGAGGCCAGCAATGGCTTTAGCTAAATCCAGCATGCTTACGACATGGTAGGCAAGGCCTGAAACAAATTCATGATGATTCTTTGTCGCTGCCGGATATTCAAAAAATGCGTCGTAATATTTCTTCAGCAAATGCCTCGTGATTCTTTGAATATTAGGATTCTTCATTTCAAATATATACTGGGTGATTTTACTCTGCATTTCTTCTTTATCTACGGGAGCGACAACAAGGAAATCGGATAGATTTACCGAGTCTTGCGGGGACGAGGGACGAATTTGTCTGAGTCTTAACTGATTTCTCCCACGATAGCTCTGAATATCTCCCTGTACCTTCACAATGGTCTCTGCACAGTAATTTTTTTCATCATCCTCAGATGCATCCCATAGCTTTGCTTCAATTTCACCGGTCTGGTCCTGTAGAATAAGTGTTAAGAAT
>DLCS01000239.1 GCA_002480735.1 Bacillaceae bacterium UBA7792
CAGGTTTGAATAAGCCATATTTAGAGTAGTAGTGGGAATCCCCCAAAGTATAACGTCTTAAATATTAGAAGGGCATCCGAAAGTTGATGGATGCCCTTTTTTGTTCTTCATGATCACAGTACCAGGTACCATGGTACTAGGTCCCGAAATCTTTGTTCACCCCTATCCAATTTAATGGTAGAATGAATAGACTGGAGAAATAGGAGGGTATTATGGTAAAAAGAAAAACTTTGCTATTTGCTTCCATTTTATTAATAGCATTAGTAGGTTTATGGGGAATAAAAGTGTTAAAAAAGGACGTACCTAAAGCGACCGAGACGACGGTACCAGAGAAGCAATACGATGTCATTGTGATCGGTGGCGAGCCAGAAGGAGTAGCTGCAGCAGTATCAGCAGCCCGAAATGGAGCTAAGACGCTTCTAGTGGAACGTCGGGATGACTTAGGTGGGTTGTTTACATATGGAATGCTCAATTTCCTTGATATTCCCCAAGGGGAAGATGGAGAATCTGTGAGCCAGGGGATTTTCAAGGAGTGGCATGCATTAGTTGGTGGCGGAAATGCCTTTGGCATTGAGGAAGCAAAGAGTGCTTTCAGACAGCTGGTGGAGAATGAACCGAATCTCTCTTTGATGACAGAGACGAAGGTTTCAGAAGCCATTTTAGAAGAGAATCGTGTTGCAGGAGTGGAATTGACGAACGAACACGGCACTTTCAAGGTCAAAGGGAAAGCTTTCATTGATGCGACCCAGGATGCCGACTTTGCGGTGATGGCAGGTGCTCCCTATTTTGTTGGGGGAGAGGACATCGGAATTAAGCATAAGAAAATGTCGGTGACACTCATGATTCATTTGAAGAATCTCGATTGGGAGCGAATTAAGGAGACAGCAGCCTCCGAGAAATTTGGCAGTGCGGTTGTAACGGATAAGGTCGCATGGGGATTTTCTGCTTTGCATCATGTGTACATGCCGGTAGAGGAAAATACGAGATTGCGTGGGTTAAATCTCGCCAAAATTAATGATGAATACTTCATTAATGCCCTACAAATATTTGGCGTGGATGGGCTAGATGAGGAATCCAAGAAGGCTGCGATTGAAAAAGGGAAACGAGAGACTGAAAATATTCTTGCTTATTTGCAAAAGGAGTTTCCTGGCTTCGAAAATGCAGAGATTGCTAGCTTCCCGAGCGAGCTCTATGTTAGAGAAACACGACATATTTGGGCGGAATATCAGCTTCCGATGTCAGATGTTTGGACAAACAGGGATCATTGGGACAATATTGGTTATGGGGGCTATCCGGTCGATATTCAGGCACAGACCCCTCAGGATTACGGATATATTGTCGCTGACCCTAAGCAGTATGCGATCCCGTTCCGCTCGTTAGTTCCTAAGGAAATCGATGGACTACTTGTTGTCGGTCGAGCAGCCGGCTACTCATCGATTGCGGCAGGAAGTGCTCGTGTGGTTCCAACTGGGATGACAACAGGTGAGGCAGCTGGTGCAGCAGCCGCACTAGCGATCGAAGAGAAGGTTACTTTTAGGGAATTGAGTAGGAATGAAGGACTGATTGAAGCCCTGCGAGATACCTTGACGAAGCAAGGAGCTTTTGTCAAACATATCAAGACAAGCTATCCATATGAAGGCGAATGGTATGATGAATCGATTCAGACCCTAATTGATTATGGACTCATCTTTGGCCGCTATGATAATGATATGAAGGTTGATGAGGTAGCGACAACGCATGCTTTTATGAATATGGTGAAGGAAATATTGCTTCGGGTTGATGAGGAGGGCTATTTTTACTCAGAAGATGAGCTTGCCACACTATATGATCAACTAATAGAAAAAGAAGACCGGCCTATTACGAGAGACGAGGCAGCCGGTATTTTGGCCCAGTTGTTATATAAAGAAACTGGAACTACTAGCTGGGGAACACTGCTAGAACAGCAAGTGATCAGTGATGATTTAGCTAATCGAATTAGTGAGGATCAAGAGTTGACTTTGAAGGAAATGTTCGCAATCAATGCTTCCTTCATTCATTATCTAAAGCGAAGCCTGTAGGGAGGGTATTATGGGAAAGAGGTTAATTTGGGTGGTAGCCTTGCTACTAATTGGCGCAGCAGGATATTGGGGCTATCAATCTTATAATAATAAGCAAGACAAACAGGAAGTAGAGAATCTGACACAAGGGTATGAGAAACCAAGTGTGCAGAGTGATTTAGCTGAGCAATATGACGTTATTGTCATTGGTGGAGAGCCAGAAGGGGTTGCTGCTGCGGTATCGGCTGCCCGGAATGGTGCCAAGACGCTCCTTGTGGAGAAGCGAGCAGAGCTCGGTGGACTTTTCACCTATGGTATGTTGAACTTTCTCGATATTCCTCAGGGTGAGGATGGGAAGTCGGTCAGCCGAGGAATTTATGGGGAGTGGCATAAGCTGGTTGGCGGCGGAAATGCATTTGGAATTTTGGAAGCTAAGGCTGCTTTTCAAAAGCTAGTCGATGACGAGCCGAATCTTACACTAGCAACAGAAACGGATGTTGTGAAGTCGGTGATGGCTCGAAATAAGGTGACCGCGGTGCGATTGAAGAACGTAAACGGTGAGTTTGAGGTGAAGGGAAAGGCCTTCATTGATGCGACTCAGGATGCTGATTTCGCGACCATGTCGAATGTTCCATACTTCACTGGCGGTGAGGACATTGGTATTAAGGATAAAAAAATGGCCGTCACGCTCATGATCCATTTGAAAAATGTCGATTGGAAAAAGATCAAAGAAACAGCGAAATCTGAGAAATTCGGTGCTGCTGAAGTAACAGATTCGGTTGCTTGGGGATTTTCGAAGCTTCACTATGATTACGAGCCTGTGGAAGAGAACACTAGACTTCGAGGGCTTAATCTCGTGAAAATTGATGATGAATATTATATTAATGCACTGCAGATTTTTGGCATCGATGGACTGGACGAAGCTTCAAAGCAGGAAGCAATTGAAAAAGGGAAACGAGAAACGAAGCATATTCTCGCTTTTTTACAAAAGGAATTTCCAGGCTTTGAGAATGCAGAGATTGCCAGCTTCCCAACAGAGCTCTATGTAAGGGAAACAAGACATATTTGGGCGGAGTACCAGCTACCTATGGCGGATGTGTGGACGAATAAGGACCATTGGGATAGCATCGGATTTGGGGCTTATCCAGTTGATGTTCAAGCACAAACGCCTCAGGATTATGGCTATGTTTTATCCGATCCAAAGCAATATGCGATTCCATTCCGTTCCCTCGTTCCAAAAGGAATTGATGGATTATTGGTAGTTGGTCGCTCGGCAGGCTTTTCTTCTTTGGCAGCGGGTAGTGCACGGGTTGTACCAACGGGAATGGTCACAGGGGAAGCGGCAGGCGCTGCGGCTACGCTTGCTTTGGAGCAAGACTTGTCGTTTCGGGAGCTAAGCAAGGATAAGGAATTAATAAAAACGCTAAGAAACACATTGGAGAAGCAAGGAGCTTTTGTAAAGCATATCGAAACCGACTATCCATATCAGGGTGAATGGTATGACGAATCGATTCAAACATTAATGAACTATGGCTTAGTCGTCGGCGGCTATTCCAATGAACTAAAGGTAGATGAGGCGGCCACAAGACATAGCTTTGTGAACATGCTGAAGGGCGCAGTTTACCGTGCGAATCCAGTTGTGGCGAAGGAACTCGGGGACAAGCTTGAGGCTATTCATGCCGAAGCATTCAGCACGGAGAATGGTCCTCTCGAATTAAATGAAGCAAGTTCCATTTTGGCAAAGCTGTTCTTCAAAGAGGGTGAGAGCTGGGGAACGCTCGTCGAGAATGGACTCATTGCCCCTCAGACAGCTGACCATATCAAATCCGAGAACCACAAACTCCAGCTCAAAGAAATGTACGCCATCTGTGCAAGCGTCATCGAATACATCAAAGAATAAGAATGGTACCAGGTACCGCCGGTGGACAAAAAATCGATTTTGTCCGTGTGGGGTGGACAGTTGGTGAAAATCCTCATATATTATGAGTTTAATCAAACGTTTGATTGAAGGAGCATCCTTTTTTGGAAGGGTGCTTTTCTCTTTATCTGGTACAGCAACCTTAGGTGATACTGTGGACCAGATTTGTATGAGCCCCTCTATCTCCGAGAGATCTATAAGAAAAAAGAAGGTAAAGCCTGTCATTAACATCGAATAATGTGTGCAAACCGTCATCTCAAGGATCAGTCAAACCGATATTTGCGAAGCCCTTTAGATATTTTATTGGTTTACATCGACAATCCCCGCCCACCCTTCATTCAAACTACATTTAACAGGAAATTTAAAAAATATTATAAATTATCAGAACATTTCTATTATAATAGAGAAAACCAGTTAAGCGAGGTGTAGCTGTTGTTTTCAAATAAGGTACTATCCGCCATTTCTCTCCCCTCACTATTATTAGATCTGGATGCATTTGATGCAAACTGCCGGGAGATTGCGAAAAAAGCAAACGGAAAAAAATTAAGGATTGCCTCAAAATCAATTCGTTCAGTTTCTGTTTTAAAAAGAATCCTTGAGTCAAATTCCGTCTATCAGGGGATTATGACCTTCAGCCCACATGAAGCGATTTTTCTAGCCGAAAAAGGATTTGATGATATTTTGATGGGCTATCCTTGCTGGGATAAGGAAGCTTTATCAAAAATTGCTCAGCTCACCGAAAGCCGGATTGTTCTTATGGTTGATTGTATCGAGCATATCGATTACCTAGAGAAGATCGCTGAGGAGACAAAGGGAAGCTTCTATCTCTGCGTCGATGTGGATATGAGTACCACCTTTCCAGGACTCCATTTCGGTGTGAGACGTTCGCCTATAAAAACGGAGCATAGTGCCTTAGAGCTAGCCGAGCGGATTCAGCAGGCACAGAGGATCGAATTGCTTGGGGTGATGGGCTATGAAGCGCAAATTGCAGGTGTGGGCGACCGGGTTCCTTCACAGCAAATGAAAAACAAACTCATAACGTATCTAAAAGGAAAATCCATCACAGAAATTCAATCACGAAGAGGGAAAATCATTGAAATGCTACGCAAAAAAGGGTTTGCACTTTCACTTGTTAACGGCGGTGGTACGGGCAGTCTACATACAACGACAACGGAGGATTACATAACGGAGGTTACGGTGGGCTCGGGATTTTACTCCCCACTGTTATTTGATTACTATAAGGACTTCTGCTATAAGCCGTCACTATTTTTCGCCTTGCCAGTTGTAAGAAGGCCTGCCCCGAACATTTACACATGTCTTGGCGGTGGCTACATTGCTTCCGGTGCAATTGGGAAGGACAAAGAACCAAAGCCAGTGTTTCCACCTGGAGGTAAGCTCCTCTCCTTAGAAGGTGCAGGCGAGGTGCAAACGCCAGTCTTCTTTGAAAAAGAAACACTTAAGATTGGAGATCCTATTCTTTTTCGCGCAGCCAAAGCGGGAGAGGTTTGTGAACGTTTCAATGAGATAATATGCATTTCCAATGGAGAAATCGTCGATCGTTATCCAACGTATCGCGGGGAGGGAGCTTGCTTTTTATGATAAAAACGGTTCAAGGTCAGACATGGAAAAATTGGTCTCAATCAGTTGAAAGCCATCCTGAAAAAATTCTCTACCCAGCTACGATTGACGAGGTGTGTACGCTGGTGAGGGAGGCGAAGCAGCAAAGGAAAAAGATTCGTGTTGTCGGAGCTGGGCACTCTTTTACTAGACTGGTCCAGACGGATGTATGGCTGGTTTCTCTAGATCTATTAAGTGGAATTGAAGAGCTTGATGAAGGGAAAATGACAGTTACGGTGCTTGGTGGTACGAGGCTTTTTCAAATCGGCGAAGAGCTTGGGAGGCGAGGGTTTGCTCAGGAAAACCTTGGGGATATTAATGTTCAGAGTATTGCTGGAGCGATTTCGACGGGAACGCATGGGAACGGAATAGGATTTGGAAATGTTTCGTCACAGGTACTCGAAATAACGATTGTCACCGCTTCTGGTGAAGTCATGACGATCTCGGAAACGATGAATGACAAGTATTTTAAGGCCAGTCTTGTTTCACTTGGCAGTCTTGGAATTATTGTAAAAGTGAAGCTGCGAATGATTAAGAGTCCTGTCTATGAATACAGAAGCGATAAGGTTCGTTTTTCTGAACTCATAGAGAAGCTCGACTATCTCATAGATTCTAATCGCCATTTTGAATTTTACCTGTTTCCTTTTTCCGATCTCGTTCAAATCAAAACGATGAATATCACGAATCGACAACCACAGCGTTTGACCTTCCACCATTTAGAAAGTCTCGTGCTTGAAAACTATCTTTTTTTCCTTCTATCAGAATTGTGTAGATGGTTCCCAAGGACTACCCGATTTGTCAGCCGTCTTTCTGCAAAGGCGATTGGGACCACTTCAATTGCTGCTCACAGCTACCAGCTTTTTGCCACACCGAGAAAAGTGAAATTTAATGAAATCGAGTACTGCATCCCTCTTGAGAACATGAAGGAAGCGATTCAAGAGGTTCGAGAGCGTATCGAGACCAATCAATATGAGGTGCACTTCCCAATTGAGTGCCGCACTGTCAAAGCTGATGATATTTGGCTAAGTCCGTCCTATCAAAGGGATTCTGCCTATATCGCCTTCCATATGTATAAAGGCATGTCCTACGAGCTATTTTCGCGATATGGAGGCCATTATGCAGAAGTACGGGGGCCGCCCGCATTGGGGAAAAATGCACAAGCGTGAGCATCCTGAGCTACTTAGTCTCTATCCGAAGTTTGCCGATTTTCTGATCGTACGGCAAGAGCTAGACCCGGATGGGATGTTTTTGAATGAATACCTGCGGGAGCTGTTTGTGTGGGATAAGGCGGAGGAGTGAACTGGGAGTTGAATTTGGATATGAGTCTGAGTCTGAGTTTTCAACTGCATCAGTGTTCCATATCTATACTCGCTTGGCCCTGCTTTTGGAAAGTAGGGCCAAACTTTACTGGCCGCGTGTAGATTCAGCAAAGGGATAGGGGTTTCTTGGCCTTTTTATGCTTGGAATCCCGTTTCGCAAATAAATTTTGTTTTTAGCAAATATAATTGTTTTTTCGCAAATAAAAGCCTTTTTCCGCAAATATAATTGGTTTTTAGCAAATAAACTTAAGTTTTTGCAAACAACCTCCATCACTCCTTCTTCAACGAGTAACTTCTGCCCTTGTTTGTGCCAGATGGAGCTAAATTCATAGAGTTTAAGAGTCGATTTGCGGTAAAAATAGAGGGGAGATGGGTAAATTCGCGGAATTTTTGGTTGGTGATGAATGAATCGATGAGAAGGAAGTAATCCTCAATCGCTTTTTCGTGGGCATCCCTAGAATAAGACAAACATTTTTCGCAAAACCACTTCCTTTTACAACGAACCATTGCAAATTGCTTGCATTCTGGACATTGGACACCTGTCGTGATTTCAGATTTATTTATTCCATAATACTTCAGAATATCTATGTCTTCTGGGGTATGGACTCTTAACAGTGTCTTACTTAATTTTCGCATGTCTTTAAGTTCAAGAATTTCTTGTGTATTCCTACTTTCTATTTCTTCCATTCTTTCAATAAGATTTTGAATTTTGACCACAGTTTTTGTAATTTCCCTGTCGTTTGGGCTCTTTTTCAAGATAGCGGTGGGGTTGCTCATGACTACTAGGGGGTGTATGGGAAGATGGCCAAGATTGTGATGCTCCAGCCAATGGTGCAGTTGTTTTTGATGCCACTTGACTTGTGAGACTGGGTCGGGAAATCCTTCCTCTTGGTTATTAGCAGTACGAATTAGTTGATTGAAGGAGCTGTCAAAAAATAGTTCGCCGAATATATTTTTGCATTCGAGGATGAACGCGGCATGTCGGGTGAGGGCCAAAAAGTCAATTTGAAAGTGGTGTTTCACAGTGGGGAGTCGAAGGTTGTGAAAAATAAAGGTCTCTTTTTCCGGCAAGAAATCTAAATAATAAGCTACGGCTCGCTCACCTTTGTAGCCGGATTTTTGTCTGATGAGGTCCTGCGTGACTTCTGGAGCTTTGGGATGAAGATCGGAAATACGAAGGCTAAGAGCCTCTAGTTTCTTTAAACGTACTGGTTTGGCTATTTCGTTGATAAACAAGTAACTCACTCCTTATCTCGTGTTAAGTAGAAGTTCGACATTGGTGGGGGAAATCCTTTTTTGGGTGTTTCGCTAATATATGTTGTTTTTAGCAAATAAAATTGTTTTTTAGCAAATACTTTCGCGTTTTCGCAATTAAACTTAAATTTCCGCAAATATCTCGATTTTTTCGCAAATAACGCATTCTGGCAGCCGAGAATAGGCCAATTTCCCCCGCAAAATCGCACTTACAGCAGCCATCACTTAAAAAACTGCCCCCCCTTAGGTTGACAGTCTCCTTCTTCTACCTCTTCGGCAAACTATTCATATACTCATCTGACAAATTCAATAGCTCCGAAATTCGCTCATAATCCTTTTCATATTGGGAAAAGTCTGCCAGTGTTTCTCGGCTTTGGAGGTCGAAAGCCTCTCCATCAGCAAAGCCTTCAGCAGGTTTAAAGACAATCTTGTTGTTAAAAAAGGACCCTACAGGCATATAGTATCTCATTCCGAATAGGTTATCCGGGTAATTGACAATATCCTGGCCAAAATGGACATAATCATCCAGTGACAACCCAAGCATATTAGCAACAGTCGGCATGATATCGAGCTGACTGCCAACCACTTCATTGACTTCCCCTAATTTTTCCCCGCCAACGGCCACAATAAACGGGATGTTAAATTGATCAAGGAAGGTATACTCGTGGTTAACAAGATCCTCAAGCAGGTCAAAATCGTCTTCCTTCAGTCCACTTGGCTGCAACCCGAAGTGGTCGCCATAAAGAACGAGAATGGTGTCCTCCCAGAGCCCTTCATCTTTCAAGCTTTGAACCAGTTTTTCTAAGGCGGCATCGGTATAGGAGATGGCTTTCAGGTAATCTCCAACAATTGAACCGTCAAATTCAGCGGGAAGCTGGAGCGTATTTTTGTCATCTGGAATTTGAAAAGGATGATGACTAGACAAGGTCACAATTTGTGCATAAAATTTTTGCCCGCTATCATGGAGTTTCTTTAGCTCTGGCAATACCTTTTCATAGACATATTCGTCTGATGGGCCAATGCCAATGACATCCTCGTTTCCAAAGAATTGAATGTCATAATACTTGTCGAATCCGAGCGCAGGATACATTTTATCTCTGCTCCAAAAAGTGACGTCATTCGCATGGAAGGTCATCGTTTGGTAGTCTTCCTTTTTCAAAAGCTTAGGAAGGCTCGGGATTTCTCGGTCGCTAAAGGTCTCCGAGGTTGCAGTCCAAGCGGATGGGTACAAGGAAGTATTGAACATGAATTCCGCATCGGACGTATTCCCAGGGCCGATTTGTTGAAAGACATTCGGGAAATACAAGCTCCCTTGGAGCAAATCATTTAAGAAGGGAGTGATTTCCTTTCCATCGACCTTAAGGTTAATTGTGAAATCCTGAAAGGCCTCCGCTTGGATCACGATGAGGTTTTTACCTTCTGCTATCCCTCTTAGCTTCAGATTCTCGGCAGGAATCGGCTCTATTCCTTTTATTTCTCTAATTTTCTCGGGAAGGCTCGCTTTCTCCTCGCTTGTTAAAAGAGGAGTACTTGCAGCTTCCGCTTTATCTTTGACAGCAAGAATTTCATATGTAAGAATCCCTTGTTTTTCGGCAGCTAGAACGGTATTCGCAATTTTCGCATCCCTTTGGGTAAAAAGCTGATATCCAACTAGAGAAACACCCAAAATCATGATTGGGAGCACTAGCTTTAGATTAATACGTTCCGCTGTTTTTGCCCCGGATTTCTTTTTCATAAAAAAGTAAATCGGTAAAAGGATAAAATCGACAAATATTAAGAAGTAGACCGGCTTAATCAACTGGAGAACGCTATCTTTCACAGTCCCCACTTGTCCAATCTGGGAAAAAACATGAACCGTCACAATGTAGCCGAAATAATCATGATAAATAAGAACGGCCAACAAAAGCACCGTGAAAATTAGATTAAGGGCAATATATAGAATGATTTTCAGCTTCTTTGACGAAAGGAGTTCGACTAGCCCGAAAAACAAGAGTAAATACCCAATCTCCACGAAAATAGTTTTAAAGATATTGGCATTCTCAAATAACAAGCCCCTCACGAAAAGGAATTTTAATAGAACAAGAGAAAGAAACACAAAAAACGGCCAATGACTCTGCAAATCAAGCTTCTTCAACAACCTCTATCACATCCATAGGCATAATCTACTAATCAGGTTTTATCTTACATTAGATGAAATAGTTTGTAAAATCTAATAATATGGCGGTACCAGGTACCGCCGGTGGACAAAAACCTTAATTTGTCCACCTGGTATGGACACTAATGTTGATTTTGGAAAATATTGATAGAACATTACTTATTTCAATGGTATGATATTAGTTGGAAAGAGTTATTCATGTCTCACTCCCATATTCCCTTCACCAACCACACAAAAATACTTCTCTTCCAAAATACTATTCAAAGGAGGACATTGATCTTGCCACGCAAGCCCCTTATCTGGTTTCCAGGTGCAACCTACCATATCATCAGTAAAGGCATAAGAAGCAGTTCCATTTTAGAGGATGATGAAGACCGCTACAAATATCTCTCGCTTCTAGCTGAAACGAAAGAAAAATATGGTTTCACCCTTCAAGCATATTGCCTCATGACAAATCATACCCATCTTCAGCTGCAAACCGCGAATGATCCCCCGGGAAAAATCATGCATGCTCTCAATCTCAAATATGCTAAATACTTCAACCAAAAATATTCCTATTCTGGACATGTGTTTGACAATCGTTACTTCTGGGAGCTGGTCGATTCTATCGGATATGAAATCGAATTAAGCAAATATATTCATCTTAATCCTCTGAAAGCGGGAATAGTGAATAAGCCGGAGGACTACCCGTGGAGCAGTTACAGAGCCTACGTCCTCCACGAGAAGAATAATCTCATATCCTCTGATAGAATCCTCTCCTATTTCACTGAGCCCCAAATCTCCAACTACATCCAATTCATCCAAGCAGAAGAAAGTCCATTAGCGTATGCAAATCTCGATATTATAGGAAATGCACCGGTATAGCATATTCGGCATATTGAATTGTCCACCCCATGTGGACAAATTGGACGAAAAGTCCACCGGCGGTACCAGGTACCAAATACAAGGTACCAAAAACAAAAATAATAAGAAGAGGTGATGTTATGGCGTCGGTTGTTTATTGTTTTGGGATTTCGGGAATTGAAGGACGGCTAGTAGAGGTGGAAACCGATACGATGGTGGGGATCCCTTCTGTGTCGATTGTTGGTCTTGGGGATAAGGCGGTCAAGGAAGCGAGGGAGCGTCTTGAAGCGGCCATCACACACTCTGGATTTTCCTTCCCGTTTCAAAAGGTGGTGTTCAATCTTGCTCCATCGGATATGAAGAAAACAGGAACCCACTATGATTTGGCGATGGCCATAGGGCTACTGACTAGAACGGGGCAGCTACAGGGGGTAAGCATCAATAAGACCGGTTTTATCGGTGAGCTATCCCTAAATGCCAATATTCGCCCTGTTTCCGGTGTGTTGCCAATGGTTCTAAAAGCGAAAGAGGCTGGTCTCAGAAGGGTCATCCTCGCCACGGATAATATCCGAGAGGCCTCTCTTGTAAAAGGAATTGAAATTATTGGCTTTCAAACTCTATCTGAAGTCGTTCATTTTTTATCTGGAACGACACCTCCTCCTTCAGCACCGCCCCTAGAAAATCCTCCGAAAGCACAATCCTACCATGATTTTTCCGATGTAAAAGGGCAGGACCTAATGACCGAATACATCGCTATCGCCGCTGCCGGAGGGCATAACCTTCTTATGATTGGACCACCTGGATGCGGAAAGTCAATGCTGGCAAAACGAATCCCAACCATTTTACCCAGTATGACTGAGGAAGAGTCGCTAGAGGTTACAAAAATATACAGCGTGGCCAATCTTCTCAAGGACAAGGGGACCCTCATCACGAAAAGGCCGTACCGTGCTCCCCATCACAATGCCTCTACAAACGCCCTAATCGGTGGTGGAAGTGTAGCAAAGCCGGGTGAAATTTCTCTTGCCCATAACGGTGTTCTTTTTCTAGATGAAATTGCTGAATTCAGCAAGAAAACACTCGATGCATTGAGGCAGCCTTTGGAGGATCAATCGGTTACGATCACTAGAGTGTGGGGTGCCAATACATATCCCGCCCACTTCATGCTAGTGGGTGCGATGAATCCATGCCCATGCGGTTATTTTGGTCAGGAGAAATGCCGTTGCACCGACTATGAAATCGTGAAATATCGGCAAAAATTATCCGGCCCAATCCTCGATCGGATGGACATTCAGAAATATGTGGCTCCGGTCGATTTATTTGCGGAAAATGAGCCATCAAAATCCTCAGCTGAAATTCGCCACAGGGTTTCAACCGCTCGAAAAATTCAAGAGGAACGCTACCAGCATATTCCTTCAATGAATTGCAATGCCCAGCTTACGCCCGCTCTTATAAGCAAGTTCTGCCAGTTAGATCGGGAAAGCACCGACCTTCTTAGAAAAGCCTATGATCGATTCCGATACAGTGGTCGCAGCCTGCACAAAATCATCAAGGTCGCAAGGACGATTGCTGATTTAGAGGGAGCAAAGGACATTCGAGCCCCTCATATGAGAAAAAGCATTTTAAGCAGAGATTTGGAAAAAGACAAAATTACTTTTACAGGAGTGTAGTGATGGAACGATATTGGATATGGTTAAGTTTGATAAAATATGTTGGCCCGGTTTTACAAAAAAATCTACTGGGGTATTTCGGCTGTCCTAGGAAAGTGTTTGAAGCAGCTGGAAAGGAATTAGCAGAGGTACCCACTATGAACAAAAGAGCCCTCCAATCCCTTTTGAACAGTAAAACCCTGACCTACGCTGAAAACATCCTTCAGAATTGCAGAGAAAAGGAAATCCAAATTTTGCAATTTGACAATGAAAGATATCCTCCTCATGCCAAAAGCTGCCCAGAATCTCCGGTTGTCCTATTTTATAAAGGAACCCTAGAGCCAATAACGGAGGCCGTGGCGGTTGTTGGTTCAAGGCGCTGCACTTCGTACGGAAAAAAGATGGCACAGGAAATGGGGAGACAATTGGCGGAATATGGAGTACCACTCATCAGCGGTTTTGCAAAGGGGATTGACAGCTACGCACAATCCGCATGTGTCAACAAAGGAGGCTACACGATAGCCTTTCTAGCAGGTGGAGTGGATTTGTGCTATCCAGCGGAACAGCGCCCACTTTACGAGAAGATATTAGAATCAGGAAGTGTATTCATTTCCTCACAACCACCCGGAACAAAGGCCCGCCCAGAATATTTCTTACAGAGGAATGCCTTTATTAGTGCGTGGTCTAGAGAGGTAGTTGTGGTGGAGGCCACAGCAAAAAGCGGCGCTCTATGGACCGCCCAATATGCCCAAAGCCATGGCCGTTCTCTATTTGCAGTTCCCCACCCAATCGGTATGGCTGAGGGAGAAGGGACGAACCGGCTTATCGCTGAAGGAAAGGCTGAATTGTTCATGGGAATAGAAAGTCTGGATAGCATTAAGAAACAAAGCAGGATGGTTACTCTAGACCAGAGAACTTCCCGTGTGCCACTCTATCCCCTCTCAAAAATTCAGCATCACATTCTAACCTTCCTCACCGACAATGCACCCAAATCACTCCTAGAACTTTCACGGCAGAGCCAAATCTCTGAAGAAACCATCCTTGAGGAACTCCTCACCCTAGAGCTCAACGGAATAATTATTCTCAGAGGAAATTTAGTTACAAGGGTTTAAGAAATAATAGGCGACGTAACTCTAAAAGGGCAGAAAGAACACAATCCGTTCTCTCTGCCCTATCATTTCCCTCCCACTGTCCACCCCGCGTGGACAAATTAGGCAAAAAGTCCACCAGCGGTACCTGGTACCATTTTAAAAACCTTGTAAATATTTAAAATAACAATTTCGCTTCCTCGCTATTTAGT
>DLCS01000102.1 GCA_002480735.1 Bacillaceae bacterium UBA7792
TTCCACCAATCATCAAACATCGAGGCTGGTACATGTCGTTTATGCTTGGAAACGAGATAGCGTTTTTCAATTTTCTCAGCAATCTCAGCCGATACCTTTTTTCCTTCTAAATAGTCATCCAGCTCATCATAGGTTATCCCCAGCTCTGTTTCATCGGCCTGTCCTGGTGCTTGATCCAACAAATCCGCTGTAGGTACCTTTAGATAAAGACTTTCCTCCGCATTCAGCTCCTTCAAAAGTGCCTTTCCCTGCCTTTTCGTAAGGCCCGTTAACGGAACAACATCAGCTCCCCCATCTCCATATTTTGTATAAAATCCAGTCACAGCCTCTGCGGCATGATCCGTCCCGATCACAAGAAGATTATGCATCCCACCAATGGCATACTGGGCAATCATTCTCATACGGGCCTTTACATTGCCTTTATGGTAATCCCGAAGCTCTTCCCCATCCATAACATGATCATATTCTCGCTTCACCGCATCGACCGCTTCTTTTACATTAAATATATAGGATTCATCAGCCTGTATAAATTTAAGGGCTTTCTTTGCATCCTCTTCATCCTTCTGCGTCCCATAGGGAAGCCGAACAGCGATGAACTTCGCTTCATAGCCCTCTGCGCGCAGTTCTTCCACCGCAATCTGTGCTAGTCGCCCAGCTAGGGTGGAATCCTGACCACCGCTAATCCCCAGCACATAACCCTTGGCTTTTGTTTTTCTGGCATATTCCTTCAGGAAATCCACACGTTTTCGTATTTCTTCCTTTGGGTTGATACTAGGCTTAACAAATAATTCCGAAATAATCTGTTCCTGCAATGCCAAAAGAATTTACCTCCTTTTTAGAAGCCATTCTTCTTTAATTTTTTCTGGACCTCTTGGATATTCCTAATTTTGTTGTCCCAGCATTTTTGACTTAGATCCACTGGGTATTCCTCTGGATTTAGTGTTCGTTTGTATTCATCCCAAAGAAGCTCCAAATTTTCCTTGGCATATGATTGCATCTCCATTATGGACGGAGAATCATATACTAGCCTACCATCAACAAAAATATCCTTATGAAGCTCCTTCGCTTCAAAATTGGTCACAAATTTGCTTACATAGGTGTGAACGGGATGGAACATCTTCAGCCGTTCTTCTTCCTGTGGATTTTCATCATCTAAGGTAATATAGTCTCCTTCAGACTTGTGATTGGCCTTATTAATAATTCGATAGACCCTCTTCAAGCCGGGGGTTGAAACCTTTTCAGGGTTTCCGCTTATTTTTATCGTGTCCACCATTTCTCCATTTTCATCTTCAATCGAAGCAAGCTTGTAGACGGCTCCAAGCGCAGCCTGATCATAGGCCGTGATGAGCTTGGTCCCGATCCCCCAAGTATCAATCTGCGCCCCCTGGGCCTTTAAATTCATGATTGTATATTCATCCAAATCATTCGAGGCCACGATTTTTGCCTCACGAAATCCTGCGTCGTCAAGCATTTTCCTTGCCTTTTTAGAGAGATAAGCCAAGTCACCACTATCTAGGCGGATTCCGATGAAATTGATTTTGTCGCCAAGTTCCTTTGCGACTCTAATCGCATTAGGTACGCCCGATCTTAAAGTATCATAGGTATCAACAAGAAATACACAATTTTTATGACGTCTTGCGTATTTGTGAAAAGCTATGTATTCATCCTTATAGGCTTGAATCAAGGAATGAGCATGGGTTCCAGACACGGGGATGCCAAACTTTTTTCCAGCTCGAACATTGGAAGTCGAATTAAAGCCACCGATAAAAGCAGCCCGTGTCCCCCAGATGGCAGCATCCATTTCATGTGCTCTTCTTGTGCCAAATTCCATTGCTATCTCATCGCCAACGATATGCTTGATCCGTGCCGCTTTAGTGGCGATCAATGTTTGGTAATTCACAATGTTTAGGATAGCTGTTTCCACTAACTGGGCCTCTGCCAGCGGTGCCTCAACTCTGATCAATGGCTCATTTCCAAAAACGACTTCACCCTCAACCATGGAACGGATATTCCCTGTAAAGCGCAACGTCTTTAAATACTGGAGGAAGTCCTCCTTAAAGCCAGCTTCATTCCGTAGATAATCCAGATCCGTTTCTGTAAACCGAAAGTCCTTAATATATTCGATCACACGCTCCAGGCCCGCAAAAATAGCAAAGCCGTTCCCAAAGGGAAGCTTGCGAAAATAAACTTCAAACACAGCTTTCCGATTGTGGACACCATCCTCCCAATAGGTTTCCGCCATATTGATTTGGTATAGATCTGTGTGTAACGTTAAACTATCATCCTGATAGTGGTGCATCATCCATCAGTCCTTCTTTCCTCAAATATTGATCCTGAATTATAAGGTTAGCTCCTTTGAGCTTACGATATTAATATGATAGGAATTTTTAAAATTCTTTAAGCTTGTTTCCGTTCCTTCCTCAAAGCCTGGAATAGAGCTCATGCAATCATCAAGTAAGTAAATTCTTGACGTGAAATCAACATCATCCTGGAAATGCTCCAGTATCTGCCTCAATGATTCCAACACACAATGGGATTTGGCTTCACCCGCCATGATGATTTTGTCATACCCCTTCATCATTTGGAGCAGCTCATTATTTACATAGTTATTTTTATCGTATTCCGGCTTAATGATTCCGTACATCTCACTAAGGGGATCCTTCCCTTTAACAATTTTGTATATCGGAGACTTTCTAGCAATGGAGTGAAAATGAATCATAT
>DLCS01000037.1:0-12037 GCA_002480735.1 Bacillaceae bacterium UBA7792
TAGGCGGCTTCCGAATGGATGTTATCAACTTCATTTCAAAGGACGAAGCCTTGCCAAATGGAAAGATACATCCTGGGCAGTTGTATGGTGATGGAAGTCCGTATTACATCAACGGTCCTAAAATTCATACCTATTTACGTGAAATGCATGATGAGGTCTTAAGCCATTATGATGTGTTAACTGTGGGAGAAACTCCTGGGGCCTCAACAAAAGATGCTCAAATTTATACGGATCCCAAAAATCATGAATTAAATATGGTTTTTACATTTGAACATATGAATTTAGATAGTGGGCCATATGAAAAATGGGATTTACGGCCATTTGATTTAGTAGCTCTAAAGCGAAATCTAGAAAAGTGGCAGCATGGTTTACACCAAGTTGGTTGGAATAGTCTCTATTGGAATAACCATGACCAGCCACGGGTCGTCTCTCGGTTTGGCAATGATGGAGAATACCGAGAATTGTCTGCTAAAATGCTGGCTATTTGTCTTCATATGCTCCAAGGCACACCTTATATATATCAAGGTGAGGAATTGGGTATGACCAATGTTAAATTTCAACATATCGATGACTATCAGGATATCGAAACCATCAATATGTATAAAGAAAAAAGGGGGCAAGGTATTGCCCATGAGACGATAATGTCGAGCATTTATGCAAAGGGTCGAGATAATGCACGAACCCCAATGCAATGGACAAAGAATGGAGGATTTACATCTGGGACCCCTTGGCTTAAACTGAATGAAAATACATCTTATATTAACGCAGAGGCAGCCTTATCTGATCCTCAATCTATTTTTTATACTTATCAAAGGCTCATCCAGCTAAGAAAAAAATATGACATTATTACAGAGGGACGTTTCCAATTGCTGTTGCCAGATCACCCCCAGCTCTTTGTATACAAACGGCAAATGGATGAGGAAGAATGGCTAATTGTAGCCAATTATTCGATGGTAACTCACGATATTAATTGGAGCGAATGTCATGTTGATGGAGAAAATAATCAGTGGACACTCATGATTGCAAACTATGATGAACCCATTTTCGAAAAGGATATGATAAGAGTACGTCCCTATGAAGCATTCGTGCTTGCTTTCCAGAAGGGGATCTTCTAATTGATAGAAAAAAGTCCCATTTGGAACGTACTCACTTTTTTGATAAAAACACAGAATTTTGGATAAAATAAATACTTGTTATTTTCCATTCTCTATGCTAGGATGAGGGTACATTAAAGTTGTGCAAACGCTTTCCCAAGCTTTGCTCTTCTTTTTTGAGATTTGCGCAAACGTTTTCGCAGCAAACTATTTAAATATTTTAAAGGTGGAGGGAAAACAATGAAAAGCAAGTGGCAAGTTGGGTTAATAGCTTTGTTTTTAGTTTTGGCTGGGTTTTTAGCTGGCTGTAGCTCTGATAAGGAAAAAAATGAATCAGCTGGCAAAAAAGGCGGCGAAACAAAGGGAGAACAGGTAACAATTGATATTTTTCAATTTAAAGTAGAGTTTAAGGATCAGTTTGAAGCAATTGCGAAAGCATATGAAGCAGAGCATGACGGTGTGAAAATTAATATTACTACTGTTGGGGGCGGGGAAGATTACGGTGCAGCCCTTCGTTCCAAATTTGCATCTGGAAATGAGCCAGCAATTTATAATATCGGGGGACCGCAGGATGTGGCGGATTGGAAGGATAAATTGGCTGATTTATCAGATACTGAAGCAGCAGGTCTTGCTTTAGATGGTACATTAGATGGTGTGACAGTTGACGGGAAAGTATTAGGTCTCCCTTTCAACCAAGAAGGCTATGGTTTGATCTATAACAAGAACGTTTTTGAAAAAGCAGGAATTGACCCTACATCGATCGTAGATTTTGCTTCATTAGAAGCAGCTGTAAAGGAATTAGACAGTAAGAAGGATGAACTAGGTCTTGAAGCAGTATTTGCTTTACCGGGGAAAGAAAAATGGGTAACTGGCTTGCATTTATCCAATGCTTTCTTAGCGCCAGAGTTTGATCAAAACGTTCTAACTGCATTTGATTCAAAAACAGTCGAATTTAAATACGGAGATGCATTCAAGAAGGTATTAGATCTTCAAAATAAATATTCTGTTCAACCAACTGTAAGTCTTGATTATTCAAAGCAAGTAGAAGAATTATTCTCACTTCAAAAAGTTGCTATCATTCAACAAGGGAACTGGGTATATGGTTCTATTGCTGGTATTGATGAAGAATTTGCTAAAAATGGCATTGGTATCCTTCCGATTCCTGTAGAAGGCTATGAAGGAGATCGTATTCCTGTAGGAATCCCAATGTATTGGGGAGTCAACAGCAATGCTGATGAGGCAGTAGTAAAAGAAGCAAAAGCGTTCTTAGACTGGTTATATACCTCCGAAACTGGTAAAGAAGCAGTAGTAAGTGATTTCAACTTTATCCCTGCTTATGAAGGATATGATTCTTCCAAAATATCAGATCCACTTTCAAAGGATGTTTATGAGTATTCAGAAAAGGGAAAAACAATTGGCTGGACATTCATGGGTTATCCAACCTCATGGGGAGAAAATGAACTTGGTGTTCAAATTCAGAAATACTTAAGTGATGAAGCAACATGGGAGGAAGTAATAGACGCATCGAAAAAAGCTTGGGAAGCAGGTCGGAAATAGAGAATACGTAGATAAAACAAAGTAGCATTCGTGCTACTTTGTTTTATCAAAAGGGTAAAAATAACGTAGGTGGGAAGTACATTTTTTGTAAGTATGGAGGGTTGAACATGCGCATACGGGATTTATCGTACTGGCTCTTTTTAATGCCTGTGTTGGTTGCGCTTATATTAGTTGTGATAGCTCCTTTGCTGTTAGGTGTCTATTACTCCTTTACCGATTGGAATGGAATTTCAGCAAATGGCTTTGTCGGATTTGAGAATTATACTGCGCTGTTCCAGGATGAAAGATTTCTAGATTCGCTTTGGTTTACAACCAAGTTCTCGATTGTCTCCATTGTCTTGATTAATGTGATAGGGCTATCACTTGCCCTACTCGTAACCGCAAAATTGAAAACAAATAAAATCATGCGAACTATTTTCTTTATGCCCAATCTAATTGGCGGCTTAATTCTAGGTTTTATTTGGCAGTTTATTTTTACGAAGGCATTTGATGGTATTGGCTCTCTCTTTGGGATTGAAAGTCTACAAGGATGGTTATCCACTTCGAGTACAGGGTTCTGGGGTCTTGTTATCTTAATGAGCTGGCAAATGTCAGGATATATCATGGTCATCTATATCGCTTACTTAGAAGGTGTCTCAAAGGAACTTATCGAAGCAGCTGAAATCGATGGAGCCAACGTATTCCAAAGATTTCGTCATATTGTTTTTCCTCTCGTCGCACCTGCTTTTACAGTCAGCATGTTTTTGACACTATCCAATACTTTTAAGCTTTATGATCAGAACCTATCGTTAACGGGTGGGGGGCCATATGACTCGACACAAATGGTCGCAATGGATATATTTAGAACAGCCTTTAGCCGTTATGATATGGCGTATGCACAAGCAAAAGCGATTATTTTTTTCATTATCGTAGCTGTTATTGCTTTGCTACAGGTCTATGTGAACAAGAAACGTGAGGTGGAAATGTAATGCGAAAGCCGTATTTAATTCCGCTTGAAATATTGGGGATCCTATTAGCCCTTCTTTGGTTATCCCCATTTTATTTAATGATTGTTAATTCCCTCAAATCAAAACGGGAAATTTTCGAGGATACATTAAAGCCACCGAGTTCTTTGACATTTGATAACTATGTACAGGCATTTACAGAGCTTGATTTTCTTAAAACATTCGCAAACTCAATATTCATTACTGTAATGAGTGTCGTGATCATCATTGTTTTCTCTGCTATGGCAGCTTACGCACTTTCACGTAGCAAGAGCAAATTAAGTTCCGTTATTTTCTATTTATTTGTTGCTGCAATGCTTATCCCTTTCCAATCGGTTATGATTCCACTTATTACAATTTTTGGTAAAATCGAAATGCTTAACCGGACTGGTTTAATCTTTATGTATCTTGGATTTGGGGCCAGTCTTTCGATCTTTTTGTACCATGGTGCCCTAAATTCGATCCCACGTTCATTAGACGAAGCTGCTACAATAGATGGGGCAAATAGGTTTCAAATTTTTTGGCATATTATTTTCCCTATACTTAAGCCGATCACGGTGACTGTTGGAATTTTGAATACGATTTGGATTTGGAATGATTACTTGCTTCCGTCCTTAGTGATTAATCAGCAAGGAATGGAGACCATTCCTCTGAAAATGTTCTTTTTCTTTGGAGAATATACAAAACAGTGGCATCTTGCCTTAGCGGGACTTACATTAGCGATCATTCCGATTATCATCCTATACTTCTTTGCCCAACGAGAAATCATTAAGGGAGTATCTGAGGGTGCGGTTAAATAAACTTGCAAGGAAAGGGGAATCCCAGTGGCGGTTACAATTATTGATGTCGCACGAGAAGCAAATGTATCACCGTCAACTGTTTCGCGTGTTATTGCAGATAGCCCAAGGATTAGTGAACAGACGAAGCGCAGGGTTCGCGAAGTAATGAATCAGTTGGGGTACTATCCTAACTTTCAAGCTAGGAACCTTGCTGCAAAAACCACACAAACAATCGGTGTAATTATGTCAGATTCTACTTCATTGGCCTTCCAGAATCCGTTCTTTCCAGAAGTAATTCGGGGAATATGTGTGAGTGCTCATGCTAGTAAGTATGGTATTTACTTTTCCACAGGTGGTACGGAAGAGGAAATCTTTCAAGAAGTTGTGTCCATGGTGCAAGGGAAAAAGGTGGATGGAATTATTCTACTATATTCCCGTGTTGGAGATCGGACGATGAAATATTTAAAGGATGAGAATTTCCCATTTACGATGGTGGGACGTCCGTATCAATATGAGGATGAAATTTCGTATATCGATAATGATAATGAAAGAATCACTCATGAGGTTGTAGAGTATCTGTACAACTTAGGTCATCGAAAAATTGCTTTTATTGGAGGCAACTTGGACTTTGTCGTATCAATCGATCGTTTGAATGGTTATCAAAAGGCGTTAGAAAAGTTAGGACTATCTTATTCAGAGGATTATTTTATTCGCAATGATGTTATAAAGACAAATGGTATGAAGGCTGTTCATCAGTTAATGGAGCTTAACGAACCGCCGACAGCTATTGTCGCTCACGACGATTTAGTTGCCTATGAAGTGATAAGGTACTTAGAGGGGCTTTCCGTGCAGGTTCCAGGGGATGTTTCCATCATAGGCTTTAATAACCATGCTTTATCAGCTTATGTGAAGCCACCGCTTACTTCAGTTGATATCTCAATTGTTGAGCTAGGTCTTGAGGCAACCAATCTTCTGTTGGAAAAAATCCAGGATTCTGAAGCGGCGGTTGAACACTATTTTGTACCAACGAAAATCATAGAACGTGAATCGTGTAAAAGGATAACAACAAAGAAAAAGAGGGAATAAAATGGAGAAGGTTTGGTGGAAAGAAGCTGTTGCATATCAAGTCTATCCTCGTAGTTTTCAAGATTCGAACGGCGATGGAATTGGTGATTTACGAGGGTTGATATCTAGATTGGATTATTTAAAGGATATCGGTATTGATGTAGTATGGTTGAGTCCTGTATATAAGTCGCCTAATGATGATAATGGGTATGATATTAGCGACTATCAGGAAATTATGGATGAATTTGGAACAATGGAAGAATTTGATCAGCTGCTCGAAGAGGTCCATTCTCGGGGAATGAAGCTGATCATTGATCTAGTCATCAATCACACAAGTGATGAGCACCCTTGGTTTGTAGAATCCCGTTCCTCCAAAATGAGTGCAAAGCGAGATTGGTATATTTGGCGGGATGGTGTGAATGGGCAAGAGCCGAATAATTGGGGTAGTATTTTTGGTGGCTCTGCATGGGAGTTTGATGAGAAGACAGGACAGTATTATTTGCATCTATTCTCAAAGAAACAGCCTGATTTGAACTGGGAGAATAAAGAGGTGCGACAGGCATTATACAAGATGGTTAATTGGTGGCTTGACAAAGGGATCGATGGATTCCGTGTCGATGCGATCAGCCATATTAAAAAGGATACAACCTTTGCCAACATAGATAATTCAACTGGATTAACCTTTATCCCTGCGTGGGAAAAGTATATGAATGTCAAAGGCATTATGCCATTTTTAGAAGAATTAAAGCAGGAATGCTTTGCTAAGTATGACATTATGACAGTCGGTGAAGCAAATGGGGTTGGAACCGATGAGATACATGAATGGGTGGACGCAGACTATGGAAAATTCAATATGATTTTTCAATTTGAGCATTTGGGATTATGGGATGCCGAAACAAAAGTGCTCGATATTCCTGAGCTTAAACGCGTGCTAACACGATGGCAAAAAGCATTGGAAGCAAGTGGCTGGAATGCCCTTTTTATAGAGAATCATGATAAGGCTCGCTCTGTTTCTACTTGGGGAAATGATAGGCAGTATTGGCGTGAAAGTGCGACATCTTTGGCAACCATGTATTTCTTGATGCAAGGGACTCCTTTTATTTATCAAGGTCAAGAGCTTGGAATGACAAATGTAAAGTATCCGTCGATTGAAGACTACAATGATGTTTCAACGAAGGGCTTGTATAGGGATCTGCTTGCTCAGGGGAAGTCGCATGAGCAAGCAATGGAAATAATTTGGTCGACCAGTCGTGATAATTCTCGGACACCGATGCAATGGTCGGCGGAAGAAAATGCGGGCTTTACAAGAGGAACACCCTGGTTAGGAGTGAATCCAAACTACAAAGAGATCAATGTAGAAAGCCAAGAAAAGGACCCGAACTCGATCTTAAACTACTATAAAAAATTAATTCGCTTACGTAAGGGAAATACCATATTCACATACGGTGTCTATGACCTCGTTCTTGAGGATCATCCTTCTCTATTTGCTTACACTCGAACACTTGGAGAACAGAGAATGCTCGTTCTTTGTAACCTCTCGTCTGATTCGGTTATCGTGGATAAGATAGATGGGATTCGTTATGTGCGCTCGAATCTAAAACTAGCAAACCTTGAGGTGAGTGATCACGAGGAAGTGGAGACACTCGAGCTTGCCCCATACGAAGCAAGGGTGTATGAAATCTAGAATATAAAAGACGTTTTGTCCCGGGACAAAACGTCTTTTTCAGTTTCATTATAGAGCAGAAAGGGAATAAGGCGACCTTAGAAGATATTAACACTAGGCCCATAAGGAATGGACATTAATGATCATATAAAAATAGAATTCAGGGAAAACTAAGTGTGTTAAGGGCAATTTATTGAATGAGGTGACTTGATGAATCCATATGTAGAAGTCAGGAATGTCTCAAAGATTTTTGGCAAATCTCCTAAATCTGCTATTAATTTATTGAAACAGGGTAAAACAAAAAGAGAAATTTTGAAAGAGACTGGGCAGACAGTCGGAGTTAATAATGTAAATTTCAGTATTTATCCTGGCGAAATTTTTGTCATTATGGGCTTATCCGGAAGTGGCAAATCAACCTTAATCCGCATGTTTAACAGATTGATCGATCCTACTATCGGAGAGATTTTGATAAAAGGTGAGGATATTGTTAAGATGAACGCTTCCAGACTAAGAGAAGTCAGACAAAATAAAATCAGTATGGTCTTTCAAAATTTTGCACTATTTCCTCATAAAACGATCTTAGAAAACACCGAGTTTGGCCTCGAAATAAAGAATGTGTCTCCAGATGAGCGCAGAGAAAAAGCGATGAATGCCCTGGAAGTTGTCGGATTAAAAGGCTACGAAAATCAATTGCCATCTCAGCTGAGCGGAGGAATGCAGCAGAGGGTGGGCCTTGCTCGAGCTCTTGCAAGCGAAACAGATATTTTATTAATGGATGAAGCTTTCAGTGCCCTTGATCCTTTAATTCGTAAAGACATGCAGGATGAGTTAATTGAAATTCAAGAAAAGTACAAGAAAACAATTATTTTTATCACCCATGACCTAGATGAAGCATTGCGGATTGGGGATCGAATTGCCTTAATGAAAGACGGCAGTGTCATTCAACTAGGAACCCCTGAGCAAATTATGATGAATCCTGCAAATGAATTTGTTGAGAAGTTTGTTGAAGACGTCGATCTGTCGAAAGTATTAACCGCATCACATGTGATGAAACGAGCGGAAAGAATTGGTGTGGACAGAGGACCAAGAGTCGCGCTGGAAATTATGAGGAAACAAGGATATTCCAGCATATTTGTGGTAGATCGCAAACTGAAGTTATTGGGAGCATTGACCGCAGAACAAGCGCGACAGGGAATAAGTACAAACCAATCCATTTCGGAAGTCATGACGACCGACATTCCAACTGTTGCAGAAGATACGTTCCTTGCAGATTTAATGGATGTGATGGCAACCTCAAGCTTGCCGATATCAGTTGTTGACGAAGAGAACCGAATAAAAGGCGTTGTTATTCGTGGTGCCGTCATTGGTGCTTTAGCCGGAAATAAAGATTCTTTGAACGACTTGGAGAGTGATTAATTAAATGAATATACCAAAAATTCCACTTGGTGAGTGGATAGATTCTCTAGTCGGATGGGTAACCGTTACTTTTTCCGCCTTTTTTTCCTTTTTAACCAGCTTAATCGAAGGTCTATTAAATATCATAATTGATGTATTAAGTGTAGGTCCCCCAATCGTATTAATCTGTATCCTAGGATTATTGGTTACATATACCAGCCGATGGCCATTAGGTATATTTGCGTTAATTAGCTTACTGCTGATTGATAATCTTGGTTATTGGGATTCAAGTATCCAAACCCTCGCTATTGTTTTATTATCTGGATTGTTAACAATCACAATTGGGATCCCGATAGGAATATGGTGTGCACAAAGAAAAACTGTACAAAACATTGTAACGCCTATTTTAGATTTCATGCAAACTATGCCCGCATTTGTTTATTTAATTCCATCCATTCTATTCTTTGGAATTGGCATTGTTCCAGGGATTATCGCATCCTTTATTTTCGCGATAGCACCAACCATTCGCATGACTAATCTCGGTATTCAGGAAGTGCCTAAAGATTTAATCGAAGCAGCGGATGCATTTGGTTCAAGTAACAGTCAAAAATTGTTCAAAGTCCAATTACCTCTAGCAACTCCAACAATTATGGCGGGAATTAACCAAAGTATCATGCTTGCTTTATCTATGGTTGTAACAGCCTCTCTCGTTGGAGCACCTGGACTTGGGGCAGATGTTTACCGGGCTGTCAGCCAAATTAATGTTGGTCAAGGCTTTGAGGCGGGGTTATCGATTGTCTTTATCGCAATTATACTCGACCGTATTACACAAAACCTGCGTAAGCCAGCTTATGAGGGGATTTTAAAGAGAAAAATTGTTTTTTCAATTTTAGCTGTGCTTGTAGTTGTGACCGCAATCGTATTGGTATTTTTAAAAGACAATACTGGGAATGAGAATGCTAATGGGATTGGTGCCCAAACAGATTATAAAATTATCGGTATTGAACCTGGTGCAGGAATCATGGCACAGGCCAAGAATTCACTAACCGATTACGGGTTGGATGATTGGAAAATTGTTGAAGGCTCCTCAGCTGCAATGGTTGCTGAATTAAAGAAGGCTATTGATAATCAAAAACCCATTATTGTTACTGGATGGTCACCACACTGGATGTTTCAAGCATTCGATTTAAAATATCTTGACGATCCGAATAATACCTTTGGTGGGGCTGAACATATTAATACTATTGTAAGAAAAGGACTTGAGCAGGATGCTCCTGGTGCCTATACAATTCTCGATCAATTCTCCTGGAATATAAGTGATATGGAAGCTGTTATGGTTGAAGTGCATAAAGGGATGGATCCAGCTGAAGCAGCTGAAAAATGGGTAGCGGCAAACCCAGACAAAGTAGCAGAATGGACAAATGGAGCCCAATCCGGAAATGGTGAACCAATCAAACTAGTGTATGTTGCCTGGGATACTGAACTAGCAAGTACAAATGTCATTGGAACGGTCCTTAGACAAAATGGATACGATGTGACTCTGAGCCAGGTTGAAGTTGGACCGATGTTTGCGGGGGTTGCGAACGGAAGTGCTGATGCAATGGTAGCAGCTTGGCTACCGAGCACCCATCTTGAATATTATAATACCTATAAAAAGGATATCGTTGATCTTGGACCAAATCTTCAAGGAACGAAAAATGGACTTGTTGTACCCAAGTATGTGGAAATTGATTCGATAGATGACTTAAAATAAAAATGTTGGACTTTAAGGATTACGGTAGTTAAGCATCTGCGTAAATAAAAACCCACCCGTTATCTGATATTATTACTTCTGTGAAGAAAGCGATAAAAAGGATGGCTAGATTGTTCTAACCATCCTTTTCATTATTTAGTCCTCAAATCCAACGCTCATCTCATCTGGGTTAGAGCCTACTCGTTCATTTTTGTTAAGTGCGCTGATTTTTTCCATGTCTTCGCTCGATAATTCGAAATCAAAGATATCCGAATTTTCGATAATGCGGTGTTCCTTAATTGATTTTGGAATAGTGACAACCTTGTTCTGTAAATCCCAGCGTAAAATAATCTGCGCGGCAGATTTCTGATATTTCTCGGCAATTTCATTAATGGTTGGCTCGCTCAAAAGTTGTCCTTGTTTAAGCGGGGACCATGCTTCTAGTTGGATGCCCTCTTTTTGACAGAAGCTTCGTAGCTCTTCCTGCGTTAAGTGTGGATGATATTCCACCTGATTGACCATTGGCTTGATTTCGCAATCAGATAACAAATCCTCTAAATGATGGATATGGAAATTGCTCACACCGATGGCACGTACACGCCCATCCTTATATAGCTTCTCTAGGGCTTTCCATGTTTCCTTGTACTTGTTCTTGCCAGGCCAATGGATTAAATACAAGTCTAAATAATCAAGCCCGAGCTTATTAAGACTAGTGTCAAAGGCTTTAAGAGTGGACTCATAGCCTTGGTCAGAGTTCCAAACCTTTGAAGTAATGAACAAGTCCTCTCTGGCAGCTCCAGATTCTCTAATGGCTTGCCCCACGCCCTCTTCATTTTGGTAAATGGCAGCAGTGTCAATGCTTTTATAGCCGTGTTTAATCGCTGCTTTTACGGCTTCAACGACTTCTGAGCCTTCTTTTACCTTGAAAACTCCAAGTCCAAACCATGGCATTTTCACACCGTTATGTAGGGTAGTTGTGTCCTGTAAGCTTGTTGGCATTTCGTTTCCTCCTATCATAAATTGGATATAATTACATACTCTATTATGCCTGTTCCTTCATAGAAAAACCAAAGAAACGATTTAATGGATGTCTCGTTTTTTAAATCTTCCACCACGTACCTCTGCGATATCCGCGACAGCAAGAAAGGCAGAGGGATCGATTTCCTCGACGATGAGCTTTAGTTTTGCTTCCTCCAATCGAGTAATGACGCAAAAAATTACTTTTTTATCATCGCCGGTAAAAGCACCTTCCCCTTTTAAGTAGGTAACTCCACGTCCTAAGCGGGCAAGAATCGCTTCGCCAATTTCCTGATGATCTTCACTTATGATCCAAGCGGATTTCGATTGGTCGATCCCTTCTATGACAATGTCAATCGTCTTAAAGGTAATGGCATAGGCGAGAATCGAGTACATCGCCCGATCCCAACCAAAGACAAATCCTCCCCAACCAAAAATAAATATGTTGAAGAACATAATAAACTCACCAACAGAGAAGGGAAGTTTTTTGTTAAGAAGAATGGCTAATACCTCTGTTCCATCAAGACATCCGCCATAGCGAATGACTAACCCTACGCCGCTACCAAGAATAATCCCACCGAAAACGGTAGCAAGCAGCATATCATCTGTAAAGGCTGGTATCTTATGCAGATAGGTGGTCGAAATGGACATAATGGTAATCCCTAGAATGGTAGAGAAAGCAAAGGTCTTTCCAATTTGCTTATAGCCAATATAGAAAAAAGGAACGTTCAGGAAGAACAGGAATAAGCCTA
>DLCS01000037.1:12146-16416 GCA_002480735.1 Bacillaceae bacterium UBA7792
CGAATAAGCCTAGCTTAATTCCTGATAGATGGGCGAGGATAATGGAGATTCCAACAATACCGCCGTCCATAATTGTGTTGGGAACAAGAAATACTTCAATCCCGATGGCCATAAAAACAGCACCGAAGACAATGAAGAACATTCTTTTCGCAAGAGCTGCTTTTGTCAATTTCCGATGTACAACTTCCTTGCGAATCTGTTGTTCTATAGTTATGTCACTCAATTTGACATTCCCCCTAGGTCTCAAAGTTTTTGTAAAAATATTATAACACTAGTTTTTACGTCGTTTGGCATTAATTTCATCGATTAAGTAGTTAACAAATACATCATCATGGGCGAGCCAAGCTGCTTTTGTTCTTTTTAAAAATTTTTCTCCTTCTTCAAAGCTTGGGAAGGTTGGATCTAGCTTAAAGCGATTTTTTTCAATTACCCATTCATGGTCATTGAGCGGCTGAAGAAGGAATTTATCCCCACTGTTGTTTTGATACAAGGTACCAAAGGAGGTATCCTTTAAGTTGTAACGATTATGTTTAGCATCCTCGCGAAGAGGCTCTAGATGGAATGTATTCGTAACAAATAGCTTATAGGCCTCTTCGTTCATTGAGGCACCAGCTGCTTTTGCATGACCTCCTCCACCAAATTGTGCTGCAATCTCTGATACATCGACATCGTCATGGATGGTTCGAAAACCAATGCGTTTTCCCCCGATGTTAAGGATCGCAATATAATCTAAGTGAGGGTATTCCTTGCCTAGTTCATTACCAAGCTCGGAGATGTATGACTCTGCATAGACGACACCAACGAAAAGCCCTTTTATCTTTGTTTGAACGAGTTCTCTTCTTTTTCGACGTATATATCTCTCAATTTTCTCCTCTTCCATATCGAGGATTTTTTTCTCAAAATCATCAAAATGGAAATGCTCCTCTGTTTTCAGACGTTCCAGCATCTTTTCCTCGAACTCTTCGATTGAGACGAGAAAGAAAAGGGCATTAAGCCTTTGTGCTTGCTGGTTGTTATTCGTTTCCCATTCCCATGTATCATATTGTCTAATGAGCTCGACAAATTCATCTATCGCCTTTGTTGGCTGAAGAAAGCCTTGAGCTGTTAAGTACTCATATAATAATGAAGTTGCAGATGTTAGTTTGCCTTCGGAATCTTCTACGATGACATGACCCCAGTCATAATCGTTAAAGTGAAGAGAAGTTTTATGATGATCGATAAGCTGAACCTTCCTACCCGATTGGGAAAATTGCTCGAGCCTTTTCTCGTTTTCCTTGTTGACAGAGAGATCGGTAATAAAGAGAAATGTTTCTTGGTTGTCGTTCTCAAAGAACCATTCCACCTCTCGATCAAGACTTCCAATAGAGTTGTAGCGAACCTTCACGTCCTTTCCGAAGGCGAGTTTCGCTAGGATTCCACAGCCAACCCCATCTAAGTCATTATGGGATAACAGTTTATACATAAGTTTTCACCTCAAATGGTAGTATGCTTTGAATGGGGATAAATTATCGGAACAAATGTGTATTTCAAAGATAAATGTAAAACAAACTTGACGTAAAGGAAGCTTTACATATAAAATGTAATTAATTGGAGGTGAAGGTCTTTTGAAGAATCGCTTGGTCGAATATCGAAAAAAAAACGGGTACTCACAGGATAGGTTAGCAGAGATACTTGGTGTATCCCGCCAAACTATTATATCGATTGAAAAAGGCAAATATTCGCCTTCGCTTCCGCTGGCATTTGAATTAGCAAATGTGTTTCAAACGACGATTGAAGAATTGTTCATATATGAAGGGAATAAGAAAGGTTAAAGGGAGGAAATGGGAATGAAGGAATATCGACTATTATTTGTCATATTTGGTATATTCTTTTTCGTAATTGGCGGGTTTATAATATTTGTTGGGATCATGGCTAAATCTTCACCCGCACCAATGGCCTATTCATCGCTTTCAATGGGGGTCATGAGCTTTTGCATGAGCTATCTCTACCCTCAATTTAAAGAAAAGGATGAACGAATGAAGCTTATTCGAGAAAAAGGGATGTTCTTCTCCCTGATCGCTATGATGGTTTATTTTATCCTTTTTCTTACGGGCATTCAGTTTGAGGTTATCTCCTTAACGACGTTAGAATTGCTGAATATTTTAATAAGCTTGATGATCTGTACCGTTTTTCTATCATTTGTTGTCTATTCAAAAATTTATTAGGTAAGGTGTGTGAAATAGTTGGAAGGCTATATAATATTGGCTGTTACGATCATTGCATTATTCATTGCGTTAGGAATCACAAGAAAAGAAGGAAAAGAACATGGTGGTCTTTCCAAAAAGGGTATCTACAAACTGCTGGGATTGCTGGGAATTGTTTTTGTCTTCTTAGTAATTATCGTGTTTTTAACGCCAGAAAGCTGGGCGTAAGGTTTTTACTTGGATGTATAAAGGGTTCGTGTGTGTATGATGACCGTTGAGGCAGAATGTATATCTCAACGGTCATCAAACTAGTAGAATGGTTCCCTTTAGAGCGGAAAAAGGTAGCCAGCGGTCATCAAACAGGCAGAATGATTCCCATCCGAGCGGAGAAAGGTAGCCAGTGGGAATCAAACAGGCAGAATGGTTCCCGTCCGAGCGGAGAAAGGTAGCCAGTGGGAATTAAACAGGCAGAATGGTTCCCGTCCAGGCGGAGAAAGGTGTCTGGCAGGAATCAAACAAGCAGAATGATTCCCGTCCGAGCAGGAAAAGGAACCCGGCAGTCATCAAACAGGTAGAATGATTCCCGCTAGAGCGGAAAAAGTCTCCCAATGGTCATTAAACTATGGATATGCACCCTCAATCTATCATTTTTTAATGAAATGGGCGGTTCGACCATGACCTGTTAATTCATAATTCGCTTTCATTACTCTCCTGATCGTTTTTTTCGATACCATCGCCCCGCACCATTCATAAATCGCATTCGTGGTAAGTTTCCTTTCTGGAAAAAGTAATCTAAGTTCTTCGACACTACGTAATATTGCTGAATCTGCATTTTCCACAGCCGAACATATACTACATAGCAATTGGCCTCCATCGATCTTGGTCTCAATGGCTCTACACTTCCAACATATGATTCCTTTTTGCAACTGCTCATATTTGTAAGTGGGCAAACGGGTATAGGGTGACTTATCCTGATGCTCTGCTAGAATCTTTTTAGCTAGCTGCAACTGATTTTCCATCAATTGAGGTTTACCTAGCGAAAGCCCCTTCATAAAGCGTTTAAGCTGGGATGGGAAAATAATCATTTCATCTCGTGGGGCTTTGTATAAGGTGAACTCGGGATTAATGAATACTAGGAAGGCCTTAGTAATGTGGGATAGCTGGTAGGGTTGAAGGAATCTTCGGAGGAGTGTCTCATTGCGTTTTAGTTGAATTAAGGGGCTCTGTATTTCTGTTCCTGAGCATAAATACCACTTATCACCCTCAATGTAGTAATCTCCCTCGTAATTTTTGATTTCAAATAAGTAAATCGTATCGTGAGAAATTACCAAAGAATCAATTTGAAAAAAGGTATTATGCTTTGCGAGCAATAAATCATTCATAATCAAATATTCATTACCCAGCTGCTCAAGTAGACAATCAAATTCTGATTCCCCCTCAAACCCTCTTACTAAATTAATAAACTGCTGTTTATCTTTACTGTCTAATTTCATTCGGGCATCCAAATAATAATAAGTTCTTAATTCATCTGATTCCAAACGAGGTTTTAGAAACATACCTTCCTTCCTTTCTAGTAAAATAGGTCATTTCCATCATAAATCCAATCCCTAATATTTACAATAATGGAGTCTGCCTATGATAAAATGAAAGAAAAAGGAGGGGACATAGATGGCTACGATTGATTTACAAAAGAAAAGTGTCAAAATCATGTTAGAAAAGAAGCAGATTACCCATGTAAAAGCAAGAGTGGGATTGGTTTTAGATATCACAGGATCGATGAGAACCTTGTATAAAAATGGGACGGTTCAAAGGGTAGTGGAGCGGATTTTGGCGGTAGCCTCACAATTTGATGATGATGGTTTGCTAGATGTGTGGGTGTATGATAATGAGTTTTCGCGATTGAAGCCTGTTAGCGAGAGGGATTTTGAAGGCTATGTGAATCGAATTATTCTAGAGAATGACTTAATACATAAATTTGGCAGAAACGATGAACCGCCTGTTATGAAGGATGTTCTAAAAAAATATATGCAAGAGGATGATAGTCAAGACCCAGCTTTTGTTGTTTTTATTAATGATGGAGGCTGTAA
>DLCS01000037.1:16515-25109 GCA_002480735.1 Bacillaceae bacterium UBA7792
AATGATGGAGGCTGTAAAAAAACGATAAAATCCATTATCGAAGCATCCGCCACAAAACCATTATTTTGGCAATTTGTTGGGATAGGCAACGGAAATTTCGAATTTTTACAGAAGATAGATACACTAGAAGGGCGCTTTGTCGACAATGCAAATTTCATTCATATCGAGGATATTGATGCCATTTCAGATGAACAGCTGTATGAAGCCCTCCTAAATGAATTTCCTAGCTGGCTAAAAGAAGCAAGAGAGAAGGGGATTATTAAAGAGTTAGCTCCCCAAAAAGAGATGGTAACGCCAACCAAGCAGGCTCCCAAAAAAGAGGTGCCAACGCCAACAAGACAAGCTCCTAAAATAGCAGTACCAGCGCCAACCGATCAAGCCCCAGCAGAGATTAAAAGCAAGCCAAAAAAAGGGTTCTTAAGTAGGCTGTTTGGGAAATAGATAGGTTTTAAAGGTATCTTTTTTGCTTCACTGTATTAAAGCGTGGTAAGATGTTCTCAATAATCCTAAAAATAAGGGAGGACAACCATGTCGATTGAAAGTGTAAAAGCTCATTTCAAAAAATGGAATCGTGAGAATGATGTGATGGAGTTTGAGCAATCGAGCGCAACGGTTGAAATGGCAGCAGAGACGATTGGCGTGATACCAGCAAGAATTGCAAAAACCTTATCCTTTCGGGGAGAGGGAGACAAGGCGATCTTAGTAGTGGCTGCAGGGGATGCCAAAATTGACAATAAGAAGTTCCGCCAAACCTTTGGATTTAAAGCACGCATGCTCTCTCCAGATGAAGTGCTTGAACAAACCGGCCATGTGATAGGTGGTGTTTGTCCTTTTGGGCTGGCAAATGAATTGGAAGTGTATCTTGACGTTTCGATGAAGCGCTTCAACACTCTTTTTCCAGCCTGTGGGAGCACGAATTCTGCGATTGAACTCACCTGCGATGAAATGAAGGAATATTCCTATGCGAAGGATTGGGTTGATGTTTGCAAGGGATGGAATGAGGAACAAGAGCTGATCCTTTCCCAAGAGGTAAGTGGATAGGAAAAAAGCCTTTGTAGCAGTTCATGATCATTTGGGATCATAGCCTTGACAAATTAACCTATTAGAAAAAGGAGAATAACTATAGGCGCTCTCTATAGTTATTCTCCTTTTTTATCCTAATTGGATAAGGAGCTCGTTTTCATCAAAGGTTGAGAATGTCATTCCCTGCATACTATCAACTAGATGGTGAACATAGATTAGTTCAGACGACTGCTTGAGTATCGTCATCGACTCTTGATCAAGCTGGATTTTCAATCGATCTCTTTCAAAAATAATGGTCGCTTGAGGAATGGTGAGTTCATCAAGTGTACGGATGATTCGTTGAAGCACACGAAATAATTGAATTTCTATTCTATCTGGAAATCGTTGCAGCTGGCCCTGAAATGCGATCTTTACTCTTATAATATTCTCCTTTGATAGATTGCTGTAAAAAGCTCTGATGGACCCGGCTGGTCCAAGGTCGGCTAAACAAGTCGGAAATAAAAAGGTGGAGGTTTGCCGGAGTTGTTTTAATTGCTCATTTGCTGTGCTTTTCAACGTCTTCATATAGTCCTTTGTTGAATTTGAAATGGGCTCCCCCTCAAGTGCTCGAATCAGTAATAATAAGCTATAAAGCAATTGTTCGAGAGAATCTAAATTTTTCTCGGATAGATATCTTCTTATTTCTTCATACGTCTCTAGCAAATTTTCTATAACTAAATTCTTGTGCTTGATAACTTCCATCAACTGTTTGTTTTCAGCGATAGTTTGATCTAGCAGGTCTTGATTTTGAAGAGTTGCATTGTTTGTACTTTCCTTCATTAGGACTCTGCCACCGCCTTTTCTTCCAATTATCCATTGCTTGACTACAAAAAAAAATAGGGGAAATCCCTATTTTTTTGATTGAACTCCCTATATTCAAGCTCTTGGTATATGGACGGTTATCGTTGTCCCCTCATTTATGTATGAATCTATGTTTGCAGAGCCCCCAAGACCCTCTGCACGCTCTCTTATGCTAAATAATCCAATTCCTTTTCGGGCGGAATTTCTTAAGTAATCCTCGACGGCAAACCCCTTGCCATTATCGCTAATATCTAACCGAACCTCGTCATTGTCTACCTCAATTTTCACTTCAATTTGACTAGGTTCAGCATATTTAGCAGAATTCGTTAATGCCTCCTGACAAATGCGATAGAGGGCGGTTTCAATTTCGGATTCTAATCTTCCCACAACTCCAGTTATCTCAAATTTCACAGGGATTTGATGGATTTGTTGATAGGATTCTAAATAGGATCTAAGTGTCGGAACAAATCCAAGATCATCCAAGCTGCTAGGTCTGAGGGAATGAGCGATTTCCTTAACTTCCTTCATTGCGTTTTCTGTAATCATGCGGATGGTGGAAAAAATCGGTTCCCTTTTATCCTCGGATTTCTCTCGTTGGAGGGTATTTAGAGTGATTAAGATACTATATAGGGATTGTCCAATTCCATCATGAAGCTCTCTAGAGACTCGCTTTCTTTCTTCTTCATGCGCTTCAAATATTTGCCGCGACATATTTTTTTCGATTTCATTCAGTTTTTTTTCGGCTTCTTCCCGTTTATTATCCGCAGCTTCCTTACTAGAAATGATCTGTAGAATATGCGGATAAAAAACGGAGCGATATAAATAAAGATAACCACCTGCTTTGAAAACATGGCCAATCAGATTTTCAATGTCATATACCTGCCGATAAAGGGTGAAGAACAATTCTCCCACCATAATCAAGAAGATTCCGAATAAGAAACGGAGGGAATCAATGTCAGGTTTCTTTTGATAAATTCTAAAGAGAACGATAAAGGTCGTTAGGTTAATAATCGTAATGATGTATTCAAGAGTGATTTTCAGAGAGGTAATACCGGTCCCCTCAATGAATAAAATAGGAAGTCTCTGAGGTGCAAAATAGATGATGCTGGAACAAATACATAGAAAAAGAAGGGCAAGGGCAATGCCAACCTTCGTATTCTTACCAACAAGCTTATTAGGCTTCAAAATAAATAGGGCCACCCCAATGCTCTCTGTAGCTCTTGCACTGATCCAAAACCAGGTGGCACGTGCTACAGAGAAATCATCATTATGATAAGGCATTCCTTTATAGGTAAGGGTATGGAATAAGTCGAAGCAGCCCACAACCAAAAAGACGAGTCCAAGAAAAAAATAAGTAGGATGGACGGAAAATGTGACCCTCGCTTGTACAAAAATGGATAAAGAAACAAAAACACTAAATAGCTCTAATAGTGTATGGATGAATAGGTAACTTGAATTAGGAATATGAATGGCAGAGTTGATGACTGAAAGACGAAAGAGAAACAGCAATAGCAACGCAATGACCGCTACCACAATGTATTGAACTTCTTTCCTTTTTATGGAAGTAGCCATTTTGTTCACCTCTCATTCATTCAAAATCTAAATATCCATTTTTCATCGCGAATTTTACTAAGTCCACACGGGTTTTTAAGTCGAGCTTGTCCATAATTTTGGATTTATGTGCCTCGATCGTTTTGATAGATAGATATAGGATTTCGGCAATTTCTTTGTTTGTATATCCTTTTGCGAGATAGGAAAGGATCTCCTGTTCTCTTCCACTCAGCTTTGCATGGTTGTCTTCAACCGCTGCATTCGACCTTTTCATATAATCCTCGAGTAAAAGTCTAGTAGCATCAGGATATAAGTAGGCTTCACCTCGATGCACAGTCCGGATTGCATCCACTAAATCGTCCTCGTTATAGCTTTTTAACAGGTAGCTTGAAGCTCCTGCTTGAAGAACGCGATACAGGTATTCTTTATTTTCATGCATCGTTAAAATGATAATCTTTATGTCTTGATTCGCTTCTGTGATTTGCTTCGTGGCGACAAGACCGCTTTTCTTAGGCATATTCAAATCCATCACGACAACATCAGGCTTCAGATCCAACGCCTTAATAACGGCTACTTCTCCATTTTCTGCCTCATCGATAACGGACATATCTGATTGACTATTGATAATATGCTTTAACCCTGATCTTACAATACTATGATCATCTGCTAACAAAACAGTAATCAAAACAACCCCTCCACGATAGAACTTTAGCACTATTATACTAGAAACATGGTGAAATAGATTGGAAAATTCTGTGGACAAATCAAAATAATTGAAATTCGAGCTAATGGAATTGTTTTAATAGGTCTTCCGAGGAAATGATGGGAATCGTACAGGCGATTGCCTCTTTCGGGGTTTTCCAACTTATAAAATAGGGTTTTCCCCGATAGTGGTAGTTTCTAATTATTGTCATAATGTCAATGGAAGTAGTTAAATGTTCATAAAATTGTCAAATACAAAGAGTATTTCTGTGATAGGGGGAGAATGATGATGATAAAGGATCCTAAATTATTTCAAGATCAGACAATCATTATTCAAATGATTTCTACAGGAGCACCTGTAAAGAAAGTCTTATCTTATATCGTATCTAGTATCGAGAAGCATTGCTCCATACATGCTCATGGAATGATCATGCTTTACAATCGAAAGAAAAATGTATTGGAGCAGTCAGTGGGGTCTTCCATAGTACAAATTTATTCGGGAATGATCGAGCCTCTCCAGATAGGTCCTTATGAGGGGGCAAATGGAACGGCTGCTTTTCGGAAGGAATCAATTATCATCCCAGATATTGAAAATGATGTTCTTTTCAATAAATATAGAGATCACGCTTCTCAGGTAGGATTCCGTTCATGCTATTCCTCCCCTATTTTGTCATCGAGAAAAGAGTTATTGGGAACCTTTACCCTTTATTTTCAGGAGATTTATCAGCCTTCATCAGAGCTGATGGAGATGGTGGAATTCTTTAAACAGTTGGCTACAATTGCAATTGAATTTTCATTATCTCAAAAGAATGAAATTCCCCTGCAAGACTATTCTCATGATGTTCGGGACGGGAAACAGTTGCAAGGGTCCGAAGTTCATCCATTGCTATCAGAACTAAAAAGGGCACTGGAAAGATCAGAATTTGAGCTCTATTATCAGCCCTACTATGGGTTAAGGAAAGAAATGATTGGGTTGGAGGCTCTTATTCGTTGGAATCACCCAACCGATGGGGTGCTGTCACCCGCTTCATTTTTGAGTATCGCTGAGGAAACGGGGTTCATTCTTGAAATGGAGAATTGGGTGTTAGCTCAATCTATTAGACAGATTAAAGAGCTGCACAACAGTGGAATGGAGAATTTAAGGCTGTCTGTCAATATTTCAGCCCAGCAACTTGCAAAGGAAGATTTTCCTGAAAGGATCGAGAAGCTTCTTCAGGAGCTGTCTTTTTCTCCCGATAAGCTTACCCTTGAAATAACAGAAAGGTTTCTCATTAAGAAGTATACAATCGGAGTGTTGAACCGTTTAAAGAACTTAGGAATCCGTATTTCAATTGATGATTTTGGTGTATCCTATTCCTCACTCCAGTATATAAGGGATCTGTCAGTGGATGAATTAAAGATTGACAGGAGTTTTATATCGAGCATAGAGAAGGATGTAAATAGCCAAAAAATTGTTGAGATGCTGATTATGCTCGGGCATCAGCTGAATCTCAATATAGTTGCTGAAGGAGTAGAAAAGGAAACCCAGCTGGATTTACTTAGAAGGATGAATTGTCATTCTGTCCAAGGCTTTCTTTTTAGTAAACCATTGCCGATTGAGAATTTTATGGGTCAGAAATGTAGGCAGCAAATCATTTAAGAGCGAAACCGTAGCCATTAGCTACGGTTTCGCTCTTTTCTTCTTTAGAAGCTGTTGGAATTCCTTTTCGAGCTCTTCGGTTGGCTCGATGCTGAGACGACTAAGCACCTCAGAAATTTTGGTTTCTATAAGGAGTTTCTCGTCCTCGGCTGAATTGCGTTCAATGGAAGGCGTATAATTATTATACTCATTGTAGGTGCCCTCAAATAGGTGAATCCTTTCATCCTCAATGATTAGGATTCGCGTTGCGATATTGCTAATAAATCGTCGGTCATGGGAGACAAAGAGGATTGTTCCCGAATACTCCTGTAGCAAGGATTCCAATGCTTCGACCGCCTCAATATCAAGGAAATTTGTCGGCTCATCAAGGATGAGGGTATTGATGTCGCTTACGAAGAGCTTAGCCAAGGCAACCTTGACCCGTTCGCCACCGCTTAATACTCCTACCTTTTTATAGACATCCTCACGGAAAAAATGAAGCCTGGCCAACACAATTCGAATAAAGGTTTCCGTTTGCTTTGATGTCTCTTGGACATTTTCCAATATTGATTTACTAGTATCAAGTTGATCAATCGTTTGACTGAAATAGCCAAACTTCATCGCAGGGGAGAGTGTAATGCCTTCCGTTTGATGGATGATTTTCTTCAAGAGCGTTGTTTTGCCGCTACCATTTGGGCCGATAATCGCAAGCTTATCCCCACCCCGAACGAGGAAGCTCACCTTAGACCATAGGGTCCGTTGGCCAACGTGGCCTTCAATCTTTTCGGCACGAAGGACGATTTTTCCCTTAAATGTTTCTTCGTTTGGTAAGTCCATTTGCAGAGCAGGGGTGTCCCTGATCTTTTCCACCTTCTCTAGCTTTTCGATTCTTGTTTCGATGGCCTTAACTGTTTTCTGTAGCTTCTTTTGCTTCTTGGCAAAATAGGGCTTGGCACCGGTAATTCTTGCCTCTGAGGGGCTGACCTTCTTAGGGCTTTTCGTAGCTCTTGCTGCTTTCTTTTCCTTTAGGATGAGGGCCTCTTCGAGTTGTTTTTTCTTCTTTTCATATTTCTCGTAGGCTGCCTCATGGCTTTTTGTCTCTAGCTCCTTTTGCCTTACGTAATCGGAGTAATTACCGAAATATTCCTTAATCCGACCATCCTGAAGCTCCCAAATCGTCGTACAAAGCGCATCCAAAAACTCCCGATCANNTTGCCAATTTCCTAGCTTTTTTTCGAGCCATTCGATATGTGCTGTATCAAGATGAGTAGTTGGCTCATCTGCCAGTAAAAGCTCTGGATTGCGGGTCAGTGCGTCGACAATATATTCCTGCGTAATTTCGCCGCCACTTTTCGTAGAATCCTTCTTTTTGAGCTGGGGGAGAAGCTCGCATATGCCGTACGTATGAATGGTTCCACTGTCACATGTCCGCTGCCCTGTCAGCACTTCTAATAATGATGTTTTGCCACTTCCGTTCTTGCCCACTAAGCCAATTCGTGCTCCGCTGTGGATTTGCAGCCGCTCCAAATCAAATAATAAGCGGTCCTTTATATAGAGCTTTACGTTTTGTGCATCTAACAATAGCATCCTATCATCTCCATTTTATTAAGGGTTGGAGACATAAAAAGCCTCCTATCTACATTCAGAATAGGAGGCTGCAAATGTACAGCAAAAAAAGCCGACATTGATGGTGTCAACCATAATGAGTCCAATCCTATTCTGAAAACCGGATTGAAGACAGCCTAAATAAACAGAGCACGTGCCTGTTCAGGAATGGTCTTCAATTCGTTGCTTTCGAAAAATAGGATTAGAACTTCATGTGATTGGGTCACCCTTCCGTATTTTATTATTTTTAACATATAGGACTTCGGTTCATCTGTCAATGGGAAGCTGTACCTTTTCAACAAGGTCCGGGAAGTCAATGAATGGATTGCGATTTCCTTGAATGTGAAAGATGGCCTGGTTTCGGTGTTTTTCATAAAGGGTGACTGGGAAACGTTTATGCCACTCGATCAGCAAGGGAATATCGATTTGCTTCAAAAACCCTCTCTTAATCGCTCTTGGGTACCGAATGAGAAAGTACATCATCGCTCTTGCAACCGTTCCTTTTCCATGCTCAGGCTCAAACCTGCCGCTTGTCGCTACTCCACAACGATTTTGAATCGGTTCGTAGGGGGATTCAGGTACATAAAAGTTAAAATCATCATAAGGAAAATTAGATCGAACCGTATTGCATTCCGGCTGACAAACAAAGAGATGGTGCAAATCTCCCTTCATTGGCTCCCTAGAACTATACCATGATTGCGGAACAATATGCTCGGTGTTATATTTCAGCTCACTGTCAATGTGGATCATTTTTTCAGCAAGTCGTTCTGCATGCTTTTCATGGTGAAGAAGATATTGGAACTCACTATGTTTTTTCTTTATTGTTTCAAAGTCTTCCTGGATCATATTTTTTGGATCACGATGCTCACCAGAGTAAATGCTTTTGACCGAACCATCTGGATGCAAATCAACCCAGGTGTAAAGGTATTGATCCTTGCTAATATAGTAGGGATACTGGTGCCGGTGTGTCCGCTTAATCAGTTGGTGGATGCTATGAAAAAGCTGTCTGCCAGTGGCATTGTCAAATTTTATCGTTTTGTAGTAACGATCGATATCCTTTAAATCCCGTTTCGCATTGTAATACAGCTGTAAATTCAGGCGGATTTTTTCGCGATTAATTTGAAGTACCGCCAATGGCTCATTGATGTTGCTTTTAAAGGATTGCTCAAGTTCCTGTATGTAATTCTTTAGCGTGGTATGATGTTCGTCTTTCAAAATCTCTTCACCTCTAGTACTTGCTTTTCCCCTTTTGAGA
>DLCS01000037.1:25209-32102 GCA_002480735.1 Bacillaceae bacterium UBA7792
GCTTTCCTTTGTGATTGATAGTACAGCAATCGTGCTTAAGATGCAGGCAGTTCCAAACCATTCGGGTAATCCAAAGGATACATGAAGCCATATGACTGAGCAAAGAACGGCAGATAACGGTTCAACGCAAGCTAATAAACTTGTTTCAGATGCATGTAAATATTTCAAACTCTCTAAATAACAGTAGAACGGGACGACCGTTCCTAACAGAATAATGAAAATAAGGGCTAGATAAGCTGAAAAGGACCATTCACCTTCAAATTTCCAGGGAGGGTGGACAAAGGTAAAGCCAACTCCACCAATGAACATTCCCCAGCCGACGACAATCATCGAGCCCCAGCGCGCAAGAAGCTTTCCTGGCTGCAGGGTATAAAAGGCAAGAGCAAACGCACTTGAAAGCCCCCAGAAAAGAGCCCATCCGGAGATAGAAAGACTTTTTATGCTTCCTTGTGTAACAAGGAAAAGGGTCCCGAGAACTGCGAGAACAACAGCAATCATTTCCTTAAGGGTTGGCAATCGTTTCGCTTTAAATGCAAGAAAGCTAGTCACTAGAATCGGTGATAAATACTGTAGCACTGTGGCTGTTGCTGCATTTCCGTGGGCAATGGCGGCAAAATAGGTATATTGGACAGCCAGCATTCCGAGGATTCCAAAAAGAACGAGGCCTATGCTTTCATACTTATTTTTCCATATGTCCCAGATCCTTTGTTTTTCTTTTCTATATGCAAAGGTTAGTAAAATGACTCCTGCGGTCAATAGCCGTACGACAACTAACCATTCTGGACTAAATCCCTGTTGATGAAACAAGAATTGGGCAACGGTCCCAGATACTCCCCATAATAATGCAGCTATTAGTACTAAAACAAACCCCTTCGTTCGGGGAATGGCTGCGATTGTACTCCCACTATTCATGCTTTTACCTCACAAGTTTTTTTATCTATTAATCTAGAATTAATCATAATACAACCGGAAGAGGAAAGAAATGAACAATTGCGAAAATTTGAGGGGAGAGAAGCGTGAAAAAAAGAGCCTGTATTAGATACAAGCTCATGCTTACGCTATTTTGCTTCTATTACTGTTTTTTCTTTCTCAAACAGCATGATTAAGCCAGGCAGTAATATTCCCCGAATGAGGAATGTATCTAATAGAATACCGACGGCAACGATGAATCCAAAAATGAAGAGGAGCTGAATCGGCTGTGTCATTAAGACGGCAAAGGTAGCGGCAAGAATTAGACCTGCCGAAGAGATGACTCCACCTGTACTAGCGACTGCGATTTCAACGGCTTCTTTTACGGAATGTTTCTTACGCTCCTCCTGGAATCTTGATATTAGAATGATATTGTAGTCGATGCCGAGTGCCACAAGGAAGACGAATGCATACAGTGGAACGCGGCTGCTTATCGTATCAATACCAAAGAACAAATCACTTAAGAAAGTGCCTAATCCAAGGGCCGCAACAAAGGAGATGAGGATGGTTCCCATCATGTATATCGGCATTTTGATGGATTTCGTTAAAACAATCAATAAAGAGAAAATCAAAATGGTTTCGAGCAGAACAATGACGATTACATCTCGGTCATTGATTGCTTCTTCATCAACGAGGGATGCGGTTTCGCCTGCGAAATATAGAGTGCCACTTAACTTTTGCTTAGAAACAAGCTGATCAGATTGCTCGATTATTTTTTCTAAGGCATGAATGGTTTCAATGTCATACGGACTTTCCTCGAAGGTGAGGCTATACTGAGCGACCTTGTTATCTTCGGTCACGCCACTCATGCAAACATTGTTGACAAGGCTTTGTTTTTCAAGTTCAGCCCTGAGTGCCTCTTGCTGTTCTGCCGAGATTGCTTCGTTGCTTTCAAATACAACCGTAGTTGGAGCCAGATCTCCTTTTTCAAACTTTTGTTCTAGAATCTCGTAGCCTTGACGTGAAGGCATATCTTCAGGGAATGATTTCATGGTGTTGAACTCATATTGAAGATTGAATAAATTGCTAGCAGAAATCAGTAGGAATACGCCGATTACGATTACTGATAAAGCAGGTTTGTTTACGACAAATCGGCCAATTTTACTCCAGACAGAGTTCTTTTTGACCTTCGTGTCGCCCATCTTTGGTACCTTTGGCCAAAAGGATTTTCGCCCGAATAAGGTAAATAATGCGGGAACGAGTGTTACCGATGCGATCATAATGACAACCATCGTCGTAGAGAAGGTTGGCGCAAAGTTGTTATAGTCTCCAAACTTGGCAAAGAACAGCACGAGCATCGCAGCCAAGACCGTGCCTCCTGAAAAGAAGACAGGCATCCCCGTTCCGCACATCGTCGCTTTCATTGCTTCATACTTATCCTCGTGACTCTTAAGCTCCTCACGGAAACGTGAAAAGACAAAGAGGGAGTAGTCAATGACCGCCGCAAATAACAGAATCATCATGATCGAGATCGTTTGTTTGCTCATTGCAAGTCCGGCTTTCCCCATAAGACCGAGAATTTGGTTCACGACTTCATAGACGAAGACCGCTGCAAGAAGGGGTATTAGGGCCAATAAAGGTGACCGATAAATAATGACTAACAGAACTAGAATGAGGCCAACTGTTGAGAGAATAAGCACAACGTCCGCCCTAGAGAAAAGATCGAGAGAATCGACGGCAATTCCTGCTGGACCAGTGATGTGAAGGGTCAAATCAGATTGGTCCTTAACGATTTTCGTAATCTGTTTTAAGGATTCTCTTATTTCCGATGATTCTAATGATGAATCAAAGGTTAAAGGAATGACAGCCGCTTTGTTGTCATCGGACAAGAAGCCAGCCGCTGCTTGAGGAGGTAATGACGACAAGGGAATGACCTTTTCAACCCCATTGATATTCTTTTCTTTGATTTCATCAAAAATAGCAGCGAGAGCGGCGAAATTGATTTCATCCTTTTTCGCTTGAAAAACAAGAATGGCGGGAAGCCCATCGCTATTTTTAAAATATTGATCAATTTTCGCTTGTGCAATGACGGATTGTGCATCCTCAGGGAGGGTATCAATTTTTGTCACTTCATAATCCTTAGCACTTGGTGCAAAAAGAGCAAGAAGCACTGTGATAATGAGCCAGATGGTGAGAGTAATCCACATCCCTTTTTTTGTCGCAACCCGATCCGTGATTGCCCCTAGTATATTTTTCATCGTAAAACTCCCTTCATTTAAGGGTGACAGTAGTGTCACTTTAGGTATAAAAATGTATGTTACGATTTTCAACATTATTATCTTTTATAAGTGACAGTGGTGTCAATTACTTATTTCATGAACATTCCATGGCGAATAATTTCTTTAATAGACAGGTTCCACAGGTCCTGTGGAATTCCAAAGTGGTTTGGAATGGCAATAGACTGAAAAATATATCCCAAAATTAAAGCGTCCGGTATATGTGGCTTCACTTTCCCTTCGGTCTTGCCTAACTTGATAAATCCTTGCAGGTATTGATACATATCCAAGTGATAGTTCGCAAGCCGATTCTTATTTGAGTTGGTATTTTGATTGGTCTTGGACGGGATGCGTTGACCGATTTCAATGATTTGATATATCGATGAATTTTTTAAAATAAGGTCCAGTAAAAAGTCAAATTGTGCTTCAAAGCCATCGTATTCTTCAATTTGCTTTAGCTCTGTGAGGTAGAGATTCATTTCATATAGCATATAGTCGGTGATGAGTTCATCCTTATTTTCGTAATACTTATAAATCGTTCCCCGAGAGACATTTAATTGATCCGCTAAAAGACTAAAGGTAAAGCCTTCGTATCCATACTCCAGAAGGTTCTTCTTTGTTAGTTGAAATAGTTCATCCGTTGAAAATTTCCGTTCACGTGCCATGTGCTCACCCCAGTCTATTATAAGATAACGGATGGACAAATGGGAATCCCATCTCTGGGAATGTTGTAGCTGGTAATCGGGACTGAGGATGCCAGTAAAGTAGAATGTGAGTCTCGAAAGGTAGCAAATCGGGACTGGGAACAGTGAAAAAGCGGAATTTGAGTCTCGAAAAATGGTTAATCGGGACTGGGAACAGCGAAAAAGCGGAATCTGAGTCTCGAAAAATGGTTAATCGGGACTGGGATCAGCGAAAAAGCAGAATAAGAGTCCCGAAAACAGGATAATCGGGACTGAGATCAGTGGAAAAGTAGAAAACGAGTCCCGAAAACTAGTTAATCGAGACTGAGATCAGCGGAAAAGTAGAATATGAGTCTCGAAGATAATCAAATCGAGACTGGATCAAGAGCAAAAGTTGATTCCAGTCTCGTTTCGCGCAAAGCATCCTAAATCAAATACTCATATCTCGATGGACATCGCTTCCTTTTCTACATAGTGAGTGGCTCTCCCTTGCATCGCGTAAGCAAAATTCCTCGCTAGCACCCTTTGAATTGTTTTCGTACTGAATATGCCACCGCACCAATCATGCATGCCGATTGTGGTCACCTTTCTTTCTGGAAAAAGGGTTCTAAACTCCGCCACGTTTCGTATGATAGCGAATTCAAGTTCCTCGCTAGCCGCACAGTGTGCACAGATCATCTTACGCTTATCACCTGCAAATCGCATGAAAGAACGGCATTTTTCACAAAGGATCCCTTTTGCAAGTTCATCATATTCATAATCGGGGATAAATGGGTTTGGATAGGTTTCTTTGTGAGCAGCGATCAAAATCTCTGTGAGCTTTGTTTGTTTTGCACCGACAGGTCTACTTATTTTACTGAGATTACTAAAAAAATGGTTGAGTTGTGATGGAAAAATAATAGATGGATTCACTGGGGCTTGATACAGCGTGAAAAAGGGGTTCACAAAGATGAGGAAAGCCTTAATGTTAAAATGTAATCCGCGGTCCTGTAGAAATCTTTTCAATGAGGATTCACATCTTTTTAACTGATGCAAGGGGTTCTTAATTTCCTTCCCGGCAGTTGATTGCCAAGTATCACCCTTCACTACGAAATCGCCTTCATAGTTTTTTATTTCAAAGAGATATACATCATCATGGGTAAGCCCTAACGAATCAATTTGAAAAAAAGTGTTGTTATGCCCCAACAATAAATCGTTTAAAAAAAGCCATCCACCTGAAAAACCTCTAATCCAATGGTCGAATTCTACCTCCCCTTCATAGCCCTTCTCAAGACTAAGATAATACTGTTTTTCTTTCTCGAATAAGCATTTTCGGGGATGAAGACTTTTAAATAAAAGTAATTCCTTCGATTCCTTGCGTTCTTTAACAATCAACACCTCACAGCCTTTCTTCTAAAATTAGCTAAGCAAGATAATTATATCATTTTCCATTATGATCTTGTCATATTTGCAAATTTAATATATTGTACATTACAACAGTAATGCACTATGATACAAGAGAGGAGGCGGCGACTATTTTTAATCATGACGGGACAAAGCCCATATATATGCAAATTGCCGAATGGCTCGAAACAGAGATTCTAAATGACCATTTCAAGAGTGATGAAAAGGTGTATTCGCAATATCAGCTGGCAGAGATGTTTACGATCAATCCAGCGACAGCAGCAAAGGGATTGAATTTATTAGCAGATGAGAAGATTCTTTATAAAAAGAGAGGTCTTGGTATGTTCGTCACGGCAAATGCAAGGGAAGCGATATTGATGAAGCGGAAAAGCGGTACTTTAAAGCATCTTATCCAAGAGCTTGTCTTGGAAGCGAGTAGATTACAGGTCAGTGAAGGGGAGCTTATTGAAATGATTAAGGCCGCACGAAATGAGGAGGGGAAAGAGTGAACGCAATTGAATGCACAAGCCTAACAAAAACCTATTTGCGCAAAAAGGTTCTTAACGAAATCTCTTTTACCATAGAGGAAAACAAGATTATCGGTCTAATTGGGAGGAATGGAGTAGGGAAGACAACGCTGCTCAAGGTCATCGCCGGTTTTATTAAGGAAACGTCAGGTGAATTGAAGGTCTTTGGAAATCATCCCTTCAACAATCTACATGCATCCGTCAACACGATTTTTGTAGATGATCAAATGAGCTTTCCACCAGCTTTGCAGCTGCATGAATTACTTGAAGCGGCACAAGCTTTTTATCCGAATTGGGATATGGAGCTGGCACAGCGGTTGTTTAACTATTTTGGTTTTGAACCGAAGCACTATCACAATACACTTTCAAAGGGAAGAACGAGTACGTTTAATATGATTGTTGGGCTCTCATCGAGATGTCCTCTCACTATTTTTGATGAGCCGACAACGGGTATGGACGAAGCGGTAAGGCATGATTTCTATCGGGCCCTGTTAAAGGATTATATTGCTCATCCGAGAACGATTGTGATTTCAAGCCATCACTTGAATGAAGTTGAAGATTTGCTTGAAGACGTACTCCTTTTAAAAAATGGAAAGGTCAAGCTGCATATGCCGATTTCTGAATTAAAGGAATGGGCCGTTGGATTAAAAGGGTCTTCAGCGTTGGTGAGACAATGGGCGGAAGGAAGGGAAATGATCTATCAACAGTATATTGGGCAGGATACGATGCTGGCTGTTGTAAGGAATGATTTCACAGATGAGGAAATTCAAAGAGTGCGGCGTGATCAAATAGAAGTCTTACCTGTGCGGGCAAGTGATCTATGCGTCTATTTAACAAATGACACGAAAGGGGGAATTGATGATGTCTTTAGCGACCGTTAATTTAATGGAGACGGTAAAGAAGCAATACGGCTTTAAGCTTAAGGCAAATATTGATGCCTTTAGTTCTCTTGTTGGGATCCAGCTGTTAGCTATCCTGTTTTCCCTTAACGGAAGTGGTTCTTCAGGGACTTTTTCAGAAACGCTGAGCTTGGATGTAACCTATTATTCGGCAGATATTGTCGTTATCTTTACGATGATTTGGGCGTTAGTGACGGCGATTATGATTACAACAAA
>DLCS01000037.1:32247-46349 GCA_002480735.1 Bacillaceae bacterium UBA7792
ATGATTACAACAAAGCCCTATCGCAGTTATGATTTTACCTTTGTGACGAATCGGTTGAGCAGCAATCTTTCGAATATGCTCTTTCTTCTAACGGCGAGCCTACTTGGAACGATCACGGCCGTTTTATCTCGTTACCTCATTCAGGTCATTGGCTATTTTATCATGCATAATCAGGTTTACTTAACTCCAACTACATTTGGGGATATTTTCCTTGGTATCGCAGCGGGTTTTCTTTATATATTCTGCATTAGTGCGATTGGTTATTTGATTGGAACCCTCGTTCAAGTGAATAAATTATTTGTTCTACTCGTTCCGGGGTTGATTATCGGTTCTATTTTCCTTGATGCCTCTATGCAAAGGGAACCGTCCTTAATGGGGATTTTCCAATTCTATCTAATGGAATCATCTATCCTTCTTTTTGCGATAAAAATGCTTCTTACCACTGCATTTGTTTTTGGTTTGTCATTTATTATCCTTAACAGAATGGAGGTAAGACGATGAGCGCAATATTCACAACCTTTATTCCGATTGCAATTTTTCTTATTTTGCCAGTGATCATCATCTTTGCAAGGTCTAAGACGAAGGCCATTTCTGTAAAAATCACCCATTGGCTTCTGCTGGTATATGGCGGGGTCCTTTTAATCGCAATGGCAATGTCTTCTTTCATAAAAGCTGAAGAGCCAACAATTTATCAGAAAAAGCCAATTGATTTTTATGAGACTGCTAATAAGGGGAGGATGTCAGAAATAGGGAAGGAGTATGTATTGGCTGAGAATAGCTATGAGCTTAAGGGTGAATCTCTATCCATCAAATCATCTGTTCCAGAGACGATTTTTGCTGAAAGAAAAAAAGAAGATGATAATCGGCTCGAAGTCTATTTTTATGGAAATGGATTGAAGGTGAATGGATTAGATTTTACAGAAAGAATAAATCCTCCAAGCACAAGACTTAACGGGGACACATTAACGGTTACGTACCCAGGCTTTCAGGAATTGAAAATCGCTTTTGTGAAAAATGAGTTCATGATCAATCAATTTAAAAATCATAAGAACTTTGATCAAATGGTGGATTATGATAGATCAATCATTTATATGAAAATCCCGCAAAACCTAAAAATAAACTCAAATCCAGATATCTACATCGAATACATTAATTAAGGTACCTGGTACCGTTCGTGGACAAATACCCAATTTTGTCCACGTGGGGTGGACAATCTGTTCGTGATTGAGGTAAAAATAAATAAAGTAAGACTGCATTCAGTGATTTTTGTGGGTGCAGTTTTTTTGAATTTTTTTGGAATTTATTGAACATAATGTGACAAATGTCATAATTCCAAACATCATTTTGGATAATTATGTTAATGTTGTGTTATAGAATAATATTTGAAAATATTTTCCTTGCCACTACAGCGACTGAGATCCAAAAGAGGTGTATTCGTTGATTCAATCCATTTTATCGAACTTGGCGATTATCTTGCTGATGCATTTGTTCATGAGTATGCTTGTTAATTTCAGAAAGGAACTATCAGCTTGGATTTTTCGGTCAGCTATGATCCTTTTAGTAGCTGGTTCAGTCATTTCCATGCTTTATTTGCCCATTCTCTTTGGCAATTTTGCATTGGATCTGAGATTTATCCCTCTTGTCTTTTTGTCCTATATTTGGGGCTGGAAATATGCATTTCCGACGCTTTTGATTGTCTCCATATGGCGTTTCTTTATGGGCGGAGATGGTGCATTACCTGGGATTATTTTTGGCATGGTAGGGCCGACCCTGCTAGCATTGGCTTTCCATCACCGTGCAAAGTTGAAAGGAAAGTACACAGAAAAGCTATTATTAATTATCGGTTGTTGGTTCATAAGCGATTTTCCTATCATCTTTATTATTCCAAATGGTCTGGAAGTATTTAAAGATATCGCCTTGGTGCGCCTATTTACCTTTATTGCAACCGCTGTCATCTTGTATACATTTATAGCTCTTGAGCGTCAGCGGAGAACCCTTAATGAAAAGCTTCAAAGGCTTGCGGGAGAGGATCCTCTGACAAAGCTTCTTAACAAGCGCAGATTTTATGAAATTATCGAGGGTAAGATTAGATGTGAAAGATTGCAGCATTATATTGCTATGATGGACCTTGATCATTTTAAGAAGCTGAACGATACATATGGCCATGTGATAGGGGATGAAGTACTGTGCAAGGTAGCAAGGATTCTCAAGAGACATGAGCAGGAGCAAATAAGGATTGCACGGTATGGCGGGGAAGAATTTATTCTGTATATCGGTAACGAAAGTCTGGAAAAAGCCTCACAAATTCTGGAGGAAATAAGGGCAGAAATTGAAGGAACCTGCTTTATTACGCATCAGGAGAAGCCCATTAGAATTACCGCCTCCTTCGGATTGTCCCCGATTGATGAAAACTCTCATATTCTTGAATCTGTGAATCAAGCTGATAAAAACCTCTATTTAGCCAAGAAAAATGGTCGCAACAGAGTGGTAACGCCCCATGATGCATCAATCTTAAGGACTTCGTAAATTTACAGGAGGCTCCAGAATTTCTGGGCCTCCTTCTTGAGTGACTACCTACTATAATAATCTCTCACCAACAATGGCAATAAAATAAATAATCATGGCCATCAGACCAAAAGGGAAACCAAACCTTGCCCATTCCGAGCTGGTAATATTAAGCTTTCCCGCAGAAATAATATTGGGGATATTACCTGGAATCAGCATTCCGCCGCTTATAATAAGCCCCAACAAAATGGCTTTAATCGTCTCTAGATCCATGGCTGGACTAATTTCTGCCGCAGCAAGCGTTGCATTATCAAGAATCGCCGAAATCATGTTAATCCAATAGAGCAAATTTGGATGGAGTCCAAGGACGTAAGTGTTGATAAAGGGCTCAAAGCCTGCTCCTAGCAAGGTTAATCCCATTACAAATAAATAGATCTTAACGGTTCGAACAATAATCTCTTTGTAGGTTTCTCCGTCATGACTGGATAGGGAGGCGGAGCTGTTTTTGAACTTGGGCTGAACAAAAAGGGCTGCAATAATTCCCATCATGATGATTCCGAGAATGACCTCACGTCCAATAAGCCTAAGCAGGAAAAAGCTGTCCTCATTTAATTTACTAATAATGATTGTCGAGAGGGGTTCACCGATGGGGGTGAGAGCTGCACCCAAACCAATGGCAAAACAAGCAATGATGACCAGCTTGATCTCCGCCTTTCTTTCTAGTTCAAGAACGGAAATGATCAAAACTAAAACGAGAGAGGCAATGATCGCGGTGATGATGCTTGAAAGCAGTCCAAGAATGATCACCACAAGAGCGAAAAATAGTGAATAGGGGACCGATTGGCTTATTCTTTGGATAGACTTTTTTAACGGAACTCTCAACCATTTAAAAAGAAAACCAGCAATAAGCACAGCGAGCGTTATTTTTATTGGGTCTATTAAGGCCTTATGCCATAGCTCCAAATTTAAAATTTGGCTTACCCAGGCAGCACATATCCCCATCATAAATAGAAATATTTCCAGGTTTCTTTCCACGATCTTCACAGTGAAAGGCAAGAAGAGTACCAATAATAAAATGAGAATTAATCCTATCATATACAATACCTTTCCAATCCAATTTATTGGTGTGTCTAGAAAGGATCATATGCTTGTCTACCCCAAATATGCCAGAACTTTTTTAAGCCAAAAAAGGAGAAGACCGACTGTCTTCTCCTAAATCAAGCTATCACTTTATTTCATTACATCATGGTCAACGTAACGTTCGCCATTTAGTTCACTAATGATGTTAATTGCCACCTTAGCACCGTCACCTGAGGTGATAATCGTATGCATGCTAACACCAGCACAGGTACCGGCTGCCCAAACACCTTCTATATTTGTTTTACCATTCTGGTCTACATCAAAAATAGTTTTGATACGTGGCTCTGTACCAGGCTTTGTGTTTACCCCGGATTTTTCACCGAGCTCAACAGACATTCCAGTTGCAAGAATTACATGCTTGGCTTCATATTCTCCGTTGTCCGTAACTACAACAAGATGATCGCTTTCCTTTTTAATCGTGGTTGCTTCGTTTTGAATGATTTCAGCACCAAATTTCTTAGCCTGATTTTTTCCTGTTTCCACAAGGTCCGGGCCAGAGATTGAAGGTGCACCATAATGGTTTTCCATCCAAGCGCGCTTGGTTACACTTTTATCATTATCGAGAAGTAAAGTTTTTTTACCAGCCTTTGCTATAAAAATGCCAGCACTAGCCCCTGCAGGTCCTGCTCCAATAATTACTACATCATACATTTGCGAATTCCTCCTTTGTTTCATTCCTAACATTTCTTATCTTACCAAAATGTTTTGAAAATATCTCAATTTATGATTGGAGGAATGCTTTTACTTACTTTATTTCTTCATTCCCAATGCTTTTGACTCCTAAAATATCAAGGATAAAGATAAAAACGGGAATCCCGACAATAAGCCCCCAAACCCCAAAGAAATGTTCGCCGAAAATAAGGACAATAAACGTATAAAAGACTGGCAAGTTGGTTTTCGCAGACATCAGCTTTGGATTTAGGATATATGCTTCAATGGCGTGGATGATCATGATAACAATTAGAATGTAGACCACATACATCACTCCGCCAATTGTGTATGCAATGGTACATAGAGGAATGAGGGATATAATTACCCCAGCGACAGGGATAAGGCCAAGGAAAAAGACCATGATTGATAAACCTAGTAGCTGCGGAAAGTCCATAATCCATAAGGCAATCGTTGTAATGGTACAATTGACGACCGCAATAATAAATTGGGCCTCGAGTACTTTTCCAAAGGTAAGAACAAATTTCTTTCCAAAAAATTCTATTTCCTTGTAAAAATCAGCAACTTTACTATTCTTAAATTTCGCCGTAAATTCAATCAATTTTTGCTTTTCCAACAAAAAGAATAGGCTTAGAATGAGGGAAATAAAGACTTGAATCCCAATGGTGCTAATATCGGTAAAGGATTTTAAAATAAAATTAACACCTTGTTCAACATAATTCGTTATCCCATTTCGTTCAATCATGTCGACAACATAATTAAAAAGAATATTGTCACGTGGTTGAAGATAAAATGCTTGAAGCTGCCTAAACAATTGAGTAATTTCTGCGGTAATGACTGGAAGATATTTGACGATTCCGTACGTTAATAGACCAATAATGGTCATATAGGAAAGAAGGACAGTAATGTTTCGATGCAAACGGAACTTTCTTGTTACGAGTTCCACAAGTCGATCCATAAGGAAAGAGAAAATAAATGTTAAGAGGATTACGTTGAGCATACTCCTTAATGCAATGAGCACAAGAAGTATAATCGCAAAAATAATCACCCGCTTTAATCCGGTCTTTTGCAAATAATCATTGATTCTTTCCATCGCAGTAGAGGGTCCCCCAGTACAAGTAAATTTCAGACTTTAAACATATTTTAGCATAGATGGTCATGAGAATGTGTCAAAAGGGTCACAAAGTGAAGGAATTTTCCCCGTTAATTTTCATTATGGACTATTTTTGTAAAAAGTTAAAACCAGCCCGTTTTAAGAGCTGGTTCCAATTAAATTTATGTCTAGGTGCTTGCGCTTTTCTTATTACCAAGCTTTCCTATAAATATCTGCTAGTTCAGACACAAGTGGCAGCTTAGGATTTGCGGTTGTACATTGATCTTCAAATGCTCGTTCAGCTAGGAAGTCAACCTTGCTTTCAAATTCCTTCTTATTGACCCCACAAGCTTCTATCGACATTGGTATTTGAAGCTCTTCAGCAAGCTTAATGATCGCCTGAATGAGACTTGCGACACCCTCCTCTGTGGTCCGAGCAGGTAATCCGAGTGTTCGAGCAATTTCGGCATACCGTTTGTCCGCGATAAATTTCTCATATTTCGGGAATGAAGATAATTTCCTAGGCTTGGTAGCATTGTATCGAATCACATGCGGAAGCAGGATCGTGTTTGCCCGTCCGTGAGGAATATGGAATTCCCCGCCGAGTTTATGAGCTAGACTATGGTTAATTCCTAGGAATGCATTGGCAAATGCCATCCCTGCAATCGTGGAGGCATTATGCATTTTTTCCCTTGCCACTTCGTCATTGCCGTTCCGATAAGCTCTAGGAAGGTATTCAAACACAAGCTGGATGGCCTTCATTGCTAATCCGTCTGTATAATCATTTGCCATTACCGAAACATAAGCTTCAATCGCATGGGTTAATACATCCATTCCTGTGTCTGCTGTGACATGCTTCGGTACCGTCATGACAAATTGTGGGTCAATGATCGCAACGTCAGGTGTAAGCTCATAATCTGCCAAAGGATACTTCATATTTGCCTTCTTATCTGTGATAACAGAAAAGGATGTTACCTCAGAGCCAGTCCCCGATGTGGTAGGAATAGCAACAAATTGAGCTTTCTCCCCAAGCTTCGGAAATTTGACAAGACGCTTCCGGATGTCTAAAAATTTCTGTTTTAATCCAAAGAAGTCTGTATCTGGATGCTCGTAGAAGAGCCACATACCTTTCGCTGCATCCATTGCTGACCCGCCTCCAAGGGCGATAATGACATCTGGCTCGAAGCTTGCCATGACTTCTGCGCCTTTCATAACGGTTTCAGTGGACGGATCTGGTTCAACATCAGAGAAAATTTCACAGTGCACATAGTCCGGGCGTTTTCTTAAATAATAAAGAATCTTATCGACATAACCAAGCTTCACCATTCCTGGATCGGTGACAATCATTGCTTTTGAGATATTTGGCATTTTTGCTAAATATTGAATCGAATTTTTCTCGAAATAAATCTTAGGCGGAACCTTAAACCACTGCATATTCACATTTCTCATCGCCATTTTCTTAATATTGATTAAATGAATGGCCCCGACATTGGTGGATACGGAGTTACCTCCAAATGTACCACAGCCGAGGGTCAAGGATGGGAGGTAGGCGTTATAAATATCCCCAATTGCACCTTGGGAGGACGGTGCATTGACAATAATACGACCTGCTTTCATTCTTTTACCGAACACTCTCATCACTTCTTCATTTGTCGAGTGAAGGACAGCTGAATGGCCAAGCCCACCAAACTCAAGCATTTCTTCTGCAATTTTCAACCCATCCTCTAAGCTATTTGCTTTATAGCATGCGAGAACCGGACTAAGCTTTTCGCGAGAAAGTGGAAATGCTGACCCAACACCTTCAAGTTCAGCAATTAGAATTTTCGTTTCATCAGGTACCTTTACGCCGGCCATGGCTGCAATCTTAACAGCAGGCATCCCGACAATATCTGCATTTACTGCACAGGAATGTTCATTGATAACGATCTTCTCAACCTTCCTTTTCTCTTCATCGCTAAGGAAATAGCAGCGATGTGCGATCAGTTCTTTTTTGACCTCTTGATAAATCTCTTTATCAATAATGACGGCCTGTTCGGAGGCGCAAATCATCCCATTATCAAAGGTCTTGGATAAGACTAGGTCATTAACGGAGCGCCCAATATTGGCAGACTTTTCAATATAGCATGGAACATTTCCTGGCCCTACGCCTAGAGCTGGCTTCCCTGAGCTGTAAGCGGACTTGACCATTCCAGCACCGCCAGTAGCTAAGATTAAAGAAATATTTGGATGATTCATCAACAGTCGAGTTGCTTCTAATGAAGGCTTTTCAACCCACTGAATGCAGTGTTCAGGGGCACCTGCCAGAATAGCAGCATCCCGTAAGATTCTTGCCGCCTCACTGCTACATTTTTGTGCAGAAGGGTGGAAGGCAAAAATGATCGGATTGCGCGTTTTGATAGCAATTAATGCTTTAAACATCGTTGTTGAGGTTGGATTTGTTACGGGTGTGACACCAGCAATCACTCCAACAGGCTCAGCAATTTCGATGATTCCTTCATTCATATTTTCATTGATGATCCCAACGGTTTTATCGTACTTAATGTTATGATAGATGTATTCTGTGGCAAACATGTTTTTGATAATTTTGTCTTCGTAAACACCACGTCCGGTCTCATTAACGGCCAGCTTGGCTAGTTGCATATGCTGGTCCAACCCAGCAAGAGCCATCTGCTTAACAATTTCATCAATGGTTTCCTGATCAAAGCTGCTGAATTCCTTTAGAGCCTGACGTCCATTCTCGACCAACTGGTTAATCATCTTCTCAGTTTGTTGATTTTCTTGAATTTCTTTTTCAGCGATTGCCATAATATCTTCTCCTTTTTATTGTGAAATATTTCACATAATATCGCAAAAAAAATTATTCGCAAACAGGATTTCTTGGAATCTTTTCAAAGCTGATTTCTGATAGTATTTTGGAGCTTCTTTTTACAATAATGACATAGTTTATGGTCCAAATGTACGAAGGTATGCTTTCATGCTCCTTATACATCATAGCTTCAAATTCGTCCTGAACAATTTCTTCAAAAGTTTCTTGGGTGTACGTTTCTGTGTCAGTAGAAAAAGTTTTCCATTCGCATATAATCATGAGGCTCACTCCTTACATTTTTTACGAATTAAGAATAACATAATCTTTCCGGAAAAAGATTGTGAAATATTGAACAAACTTTGAATCTTATTTTGAGAGCGCATTCTTATTGATTCAACTCACTGAATAAGATTCTCATTCTTTCAAAAACTAAACTACAATTAAGTTTTGGAGGGACGAAGATGAAGCGCAAAAGTTCTAATAAGTATCCTTTTATTGTATTGCTTATTATCCATACTGCTCTTCTACTATATGCCCTTAAAAAGCAAAGAAAGAGAAAGACGCTTCTTGTTCTTCTACTTTCTCATGTGGGATTGGGATATATCTTTGAGGTCATTATTTTGAATTATTTCAATGCCTATAAATATTTTCCAAAAATGCTTAAAAAGCGCTTTTTAGATAATATACTTGGTGCGATCTTGTCGCAGGCTATTTATATTCCGTTTACGGCCGTTTTTATATCGGGGGTTCATCTGAAATGGAAAGCAAAACTGAGCTTCATTCTTTATTTTCAAGTAGTGGAACGATTATTTATTTGGCTGAAGGTATACAAGACCCATTGGTGGAGACCTCTATACACTGGTGTAGTATTAGCTATTTTCTTTCCCTTAAGTGACAAGTGGTACGAGCTCCTACAAAAAGGAAATCGTTTTATACTAAATGCATCCTTCTACCTTTGTACGATGGGAACAGAAATCAATATAAACTACTTGATGGCAGTGTTTGGAAATTTCCGCATGGGAAGGGGGAAAGTATATACATGGAGAGAGCACTTTCTTTTTACTCCGTTATATGGCTTTGTCCAAGCGCATATTACTACCTGGTTTATTCGAAGGGATCGTTTGAGAGGAAAAATCCAGGCATTTGTAATTGGTTTAGTTCTTGATTGGGTATTGTATCGGTGTGGATTTTTGAAGGTTAAGAATGCGTTTATTCGTTTCATGGTACGAGGAGTCATGGTTTACATGGCAAGCTGGTTCCGAAAATTTATCTACAGGGAGATCAGGGAAGAAAATGAAGTCTATTGAAGCTACAGAAAAGGAGTCAGTGAGATTTCTCACTGACTCCATTGGTAAATTTCGTTATTCTCCAAGGTAAGCAGTTAACATCCAAACATGAGTATCAATTTTTTCAATTAGACCGACTGCTAAGTCATTGGTGATGACATCATTGTTTTCTTCTGCTAAGGAAGCCAATTCAATAAGCTGTTCTTTAATGGCTCTGTAGTCTGAAACAAGAGTCGAGACCATGTCGCTTGCTTTCGCTTCGTTGTTTGTTTCAGCAAGTGTGGCAGTTTCTAAGTATTCTTTCATAGTGGCAACGGGTTGGCCGCCAATAGCTAATAAGCGTTCTGCAATTTCATCAACTGTAAGTGCTGCTTCATTGTAAAGCTCTTCAAATTTTTCATGAAGGGTAAAGAAAAGAGGGCCTTTTACATACCAATGGAAGCGGTGAAGCTTTGTATAAAGGATGCTCCAGTTAGAAATTTGGACGTTTAGGGCAGTTTGTAGATTCATTTAATATTCCTCCTTAATCATTTATATATTTATTATATCAAATATTATATTAAAATCAATATCTAATTAAAATAAATTTTAAATAATAATTATTATAAATAACAAAACCCTTAAGCATGTCGCAGCTTAAGGGTTTTGTTTTCAGGAGAATTGATTTACTTAGAATCAGAGCCAAACATATATGTTTTGTGGTGATAGCGAATACTGAAAATCAGCCCCATCGCAAACATATTTCCCATAAGGGAGCTTCCTCCATAGCTTATGAAGGGAAGGGGTATCCCTGTAATGGGAAGGAGTTGAATGGTCATTCCAATATTTTGAAAAACATGGAAGGTAATCATGCTTATGACTCCAACACAAATATATGTATTGAAAGGATCATTTGTATCAAGGGCAGTTTTAGTTAAATGATAGATTAAGATAAAGAAAAGCCCTATTACAAAACTAGCCCCGACAAAACCATATTCTTCGCCAATCACACTAAAAACAAAATCAGTATGATTATCGGGAATATATACGGCTCTTTCCCCAAAGCCCTTCCCTGTAATAAGTCCTGAACCAATGGCTTGGAGGGATTTATAAAGCTGATATCCAATGCCGCTTTGAAAACTTTCTGGGTCAAGCCAAGAGTATATCCGGTTAAGTTTGTATTGGTCTATATCCAAATATTGCTTTAATAATTCTGGAACTTTAATGACCACATAGAGTATAGCTCCAGCAGAGGAAACGCCTAACATAACAATAGGAAAAATAATCTTCCAAGAGATTCCGGAAACAAGAACCATTCCGGCAAAAATAGCTAGAACAACTAGGGCAGATCCTAAATCCTGATGTGCGATTAAACCAAGGGGTAAAATAGTCGTAAAGCCAAGCTTTATTAATAAGAAAACGTCTGTTTGCAATGTTTTTTCGGTGAACTTCTCATGGTGATCTGAAATTAATTTACTAAGGGTTATAATCAGGAATATCTTCATAAATTCAGAGGGCTGAATATTTCCGAGCCCTGGAATCTTAAACCAGTTTTTTGCACCTTTGATTTCGGGGGCAATTGACTCTGGAGCAAAGAAAAGGAAAACCATGAGGAAGATCCCAATTCCATATAAATACCAGCTTAGTTTTCGGTATTGCTCATTATCAAAAACCATGACAACAGCAACAATGATGCTTCCAATAATGTAGAAAACAAGTTGTCTGATGAAATAATTGTCATTATATTGTTCAGTTGTTTGAGCACTATAAATGGCCGCACAGCTCGTAATTGCGAACAAAAGCAAAATAAAGCATAATGTCCAATCAAACTTTTCCGCAACGTTCTTCTTCGTTTCCATCGTTCCAACACCTAGTCTCATGTAATCTCCCTTTATATTAACAGAGTTCTAAACAAATGAACCACCATTATTAAGACGTAAATAAGAAAAGAAGGGTTTCGGACTCTTGAAAAAAACCACGAAGAAAACTTCGTGATTTTCTAAAGTGACAATGTTTGAGAAAAAACCTTTAAAGAAGATAATTTAAAAACATCGTGGCAATACCGAAATAAATGACGAGAGAAAAAATATCATTTAATGTCGTGATCAGAGGACCTGATGCGATCGCTGGGTCGATTTTTAATCGGTACAAAATAATGGGGATCACAGTTCCAGCAAGCGTTCCAATAATAAGTGTAATCAATAAGGAGCTCCCTACTACGAGTCCAAGGACCATGTTGCCCTGCCAAATTAGGGCGATAACAGAAATGAGGACCCCGCAAATAACCCCAATAATAATCCCAACAGTGAGTTCTCTGAAGATTAGCCTTGTAATGACCCGTCTGTCGATATCATTGGAAGCAAGACCCCGAACGACAACGGCTAATGACTGAGTTCCAGTATTTCCAGTCATCCCAGAAATCATAGGCATGAAGAAGGCTAAGGCGACGACCTTATCAAGAGTCGCTTCATAAGAGCTAATGATGCTCCCTGATATCACTCCGATAAAAAGCAGCAGGACTAGCCAAGGCAAGCGCCGATACGCAGCAACAAAGGACTTCGTATCAAAGTCTATGGATTTACCAGATGCAGAGAGCTTTTCAATATCTTCGTTTGCCTCTCGAATCACGACGTCAATAATATCGTCAACCGTAATTATTCCCATCAAAATATGTTCCTTATTGACGACAGGGATGGCCAAGAAGTCATAGCGCTCGATCAGTCGTGCGACCTCTTCCTGGTCTGTTTCCTCTAAGACATATATGACACGCTCATACATAATATCCCTAATCTTTTCCGTCATATCAGCAATGAGTAGGTCCCGATAGGAAACGACCCCGACAAGCCGACGGTTTTGATCAATGACGTACAAATAGTTAATGGTTTCGGCCAATTCAGCAAATGTTTTAAGCTTATCGACTGCCTCCCGTACGGAATAATAATCACGAATCCACACAAACCGGTTCGTCATTAAGCGACCAGCTGTCTCAGGTGGATAATTCATGATGTCCTGAACGATTTGGGATTCTTCCTTTTTCATTCCTGCGAGTAACGCTTCAATTTTTTCGGGGGATAAATCCTCAAGGAGTGAAGCGAGGTCGTCGTTATCCATCATGTCTAGCACTTTACCTGACTTTTCAATGCCAAGACGATTTAATACATCGATTTGCTCCTCACTGTCTAATTCCTGAAGTAAATCAGCAAGATTATTGATATGAAGAAAAAATAAAAAGCGCGTTCGGTGCTTTTCCGGCAAATCCTCATATATTTGTGCAATGTCATATGGCTGTAGTTCATCGACAATGGTTTCAAACTCTTTGCGTTTATTTTCTTTTAACGCTTTAATAATATAAAGAGTAATTTGATCCTCTGTCATGTTTTTTATCATGAGATCACGCTCCTTTACCGGAAATATATTTTGCATGGTCTTTATCATTATAAGGAAAAAATTCTAGAATTGATATGGATAAATAGAAAAACAGTTGGAGGACAGCATCCAATTAAATAGGAATTAATAGGGTTTTTTGATAATATGGAATAAAGTATAGCTTGGGAACGGATTTTGGCGTTATGAATCGGGATTTGCTATATTCTTCATAAGTCTTATCAAAAGGTTCGGAGGTTATTCCCTTGAAAAAAAACAACAGCAATGGGCGGGCTGTCGTCTATGTTCATTTAAATGAGACGAAACAATATGTTCTTTCCTACGGGATTGAGTTTGCTGAATTTACCGAGTCTCTTTCAGACCTCATCAATCAAATTCTTCTTCTAAAGCACCATTTTGATGACGGGGATTTCAATAGGCATTCATTGCTGGAGTTTGTTCCAAACGAGCGGTTGAAGAAGCTGGTTAAGGATGATGTATATGGTTATGGTGATTTCTGCTGGGTTGATTTTGAAGAAGAGGAAGGCCTTAATGAGCTTACGGGTCAGGAATTGGCTGAGCTACTTTATTTGGGGCATATGAAGGATCATTTGAAGCCTCCTTTTTACCAGAAGCTGCGAAATCGTTTTGTTTATTTGGCCCATGATGATGGCTGGTGGAATAAGATTTACTATCGGAATATGATGGATTTTTATCGGATGCTTGGAGATACATTGGTTAGTAAGCTAACGGAAAGCAAAACCGAAAAGAACTTATTAGGCTTAAAAAAGAAGCGTGTGTTGTCGCCCCTGCCGATCGAGCTTCTCTTAAAGATGAAGACGATGATGAGGGAAGGTATTCTTATTTCTATTTATGATTCCGTTCAAAGCCGCACCAGTATAGAGGTGCCGATTTGGATTCTCGGCGATTTTGATAATATGGATGATATGTATGAGGACTACGAAAAGCTAGTTAAAGGGAGCCCTGATGCCAAGCTCATTTATGATAAAAAGAAAACGGAATGGAAATTATACACAAATTAATAGTGTGTCATCTGACAAACGATCGTGTATAATTTTTGTATAAGTCAATTTCATAATTATCTATAGATATAGGTGTCTTTAGCAAAGACTTAATAGGGAAGTTGGTGAAATTCCAACGCGGTCCCGCCACTGTAAATGGGAGCAAGCTGTATATGAGCCACTGTACATATGTATGGGAAGGTGCGGCATTGCTATGACCATAAGCCAGGAGACCTGCC
>DLCS01000033.1 GCA_002480735.1 Bacillaceae bacterium UBA7792
CCTAGGTGAAAGCTCACTGTTTGAATCCCAAAGAGCTCAACAAATGCTGCCGTTAATATGTGTTGCCCGGAATGCTGCTGCATATGATCGAAACGGCGTTCCCAATCGACAACTCCTTCAATTTCATCGATTTGCTTAAGCTCTGTCGTGACATAATGTCGAATTTCTCCATCTATTTCCTCAACGTTAGTGACCTGAATTCCATTTAGTGACCCTTTATCAAATGGCTGTCCACCGCCAGTAGGGTAAAACGCTGTTTTATCTAAAACAACATACCGATTTCCATTTTCATCCTGCTTTTGACACAATCCTTTGGCTGTAAACTTCTTTTGATAAACATTCTTGTAATATAGTTTCTCTGTCAATTTCTAGATCCTCACTTTTTGTAAATTTCTCTATTCCCATTATGAAGAAAATTTTACTAAAAATACAGAAATATGTATAAATATTTTTCTACAGGTGATCATATAGGTGATGCTAGAGGAAAGGAGGTCATGGAATGGATGTTACAATGAGTTCTGCTGAAGTGCTTGAGGAAATTAGGCGTTTGAATACGAGTGGATCTAGCTTAAGTAAGAAACATGTGAAAAGAACGCATCCACAGCTCATGAGAAGTGCGCTACATTATTTCCCTGATTGGGACAGTGCAATCGAAAGAAGTATTTCTAGCTAAAACTTATGTTGTAACGTTACATAGCTATGGCCATCGGAAAAGCGGAGGCGGCTTGTTTAGCCCCAACAAACACGAAAAAACAACACGCCTGACTTTTTGGCGTGTTGTTTTCCCCTGGTCACACAGGTACAGCTACGAAAAATTCCTCGTAAATGGCCTGAACCGCTCGTCTTTCATTCGCTTCCTTAACCCCAAACATCATGCTTACCTCTGAGGACCCCTGATTAATCATTTCAATATTTACGCCAGCATTAGCAAGTGCCTTGGCCGCTCTGGCCGTCGTTCCAACGTTATGTCGCATTCCTTCACCGACGATCATAAGAAGGGCCAGGTCATGCTCCACTTTTACCTCATCCGCCGCTAGCTCCGACTTAATCCGGTTGATAATATCCTCTTCTGTATATTGGTCCATCTGATTTTGCCTTAATATGACCGTAATATCATCGATTCCAGAGGGCGTATGCTCATAGGACAACCCATAATCCTCTAGAATCATTAAAAGCCTGCGCCCAAAGCCAATCTCTCTATTCATTAAGTACTTGCTTACATAAATGCTGCAAAAGCCTTTATCACTTGCAATTCCAACCACTGGACCATTGATATTTTCCCTTTTATTTACAATCCTTGTTCCAGGCGCCGAAGGATTATTCGTATTTTTCACATTGACGGGAATTCCAGCACGAAAGGCAGGAATAAGAGCTTCGTCATGAAAAACGGAAAAGCCTGCATAGGATAGCTCCCGCATTTCCCGATAAGTAAGAACAGTAATTTCCTTTGGATTCGGTACAATCGTAGGATTCACCGAATAAACAGCATCCACATCAGTAAAGTTCTCATACAAATCAGCCTTCACACCATTGGCTAATATGGAACCAGTTATATCGGAGCCACTTCGTGAAAAGGTGACAACTTCGCCTTCCTTTGTAAAGCCAAAAAATCCCGGGAAAATGATGATTCCAGCTCGATCACGTAAAGAAAATAAATTCTCATAGGATTCCGGCAGCACCTGTGCATTTCCAGATTCGTCTGTAACAAAAAGGCCAGCATCCTTTGGATTTACATAATGGGCGTCAATACCCCTGCTTTGAAAAAATTTCGCAACAAGCTTTGCATTGTTATCCTCTCCGCTTGCTTTCACCGCATCCAAATAGCGATTGCGACTGGTCTTATCTCCATTCAATAATTCCCTGAAATTATCATTAATCTCTTCGATAATATCATTTGGAAGTTCTAGCTCCTTGGCAATACTCTCATACCGCTCGAGCACACAAGCCAATGGTTCGCCATAATCCTCATTGCGTAAGGCCTTTTCTGCGCACTCGATTAACAAATCCGTTACTTTAATATCCTGTCCATATCTCTTGCCTGGTGCAGAAACAACAACGACTTTTCGATTTGAATCTGCCATCACAATGTTTAATACTTTTTCAAGCTGAGCTCCAGTCGCTAAGGAAGAGCCACCGAACTTCACTACCTTCATCACGGACATCCCCTGTTTTGTTAAAATTTAGTTCTTATTATCACTCGAAACCTAAAAAGAATCAAGAGTTTTTTCTCCCCTGTGTATACATTTGTCCTTTTAGGGTGGAAAATAGCTCTAGAGGTGTTTTTATAACACAAGAGAACTAAATCTTAATAAATGTATTTTTGCCTAAAATCATGTAAACTAATATTTAGCATTTCTAAATAATTTGGGTTGTTGTTCTATCTTCCCAAGGGAAAGGAGTACTCATGAGTCAATCAATCGCAAAGGGGCAATCACAGAACCAGCTCCAACAAGACAAAATTTGGACGAGAGATTTCACTTTAATTGTCATGTCCAATTTTTTTATTTTCCTTGGATTTCAAATGACCTTGCCTACCATTCCCCTTTTTGTCGAGGAATTGGGAGGAAATGATCAATTAATTGGAGTTGTTGTTGGGATATTCACATTCTCGGCCCTTCTGATTCGACCAATGGCAGGAAGAGCACTTGAGATAAGGGGACGACGGTTCGTTTATGCGACCGGATTGGGTATTTTTGTTCTTTCCATAGGATCCAACGGAAAGAACAAAAATACCCA
>DLCS01000201.1:0-12015 GCA_002480735.1 Bacillaceae bacterium UBA7792
ACCACTAAAATATAGGCCATAGAAAGAAACGTAGTGAGTCCTGCTAATGTTTCTTTTTTGTATGAAGTATTTCTTTCTTTAAACTGAAAAAATTTCTCCATGCGTAAATTCCTCCTGTTAATATAATGTCCTGAAACGAAAAAAAACTTTGACTAAACGTCAAAGTCTACAGAAGGAATAGGAAAGCATCGCATTTTCTAAACCTCGTAGACAAGCTATTTAAGGTAGCTGGTAGAGACGTTCAAGCCATATTCTTGAACTTATACAAGGATATTATATGAATATATTATTTAAAATCGTAACAAGTTCAATAAAAGACGTCAATACGATCAGAAATAGTCAGTAGATTTAGTTTTTTTCTATAGAATGAAAAACTGCCAATTTTTCACAAGCCCAATCAAAGGCTTGTCTTGTTGCATAAAATGCGTTGAAAAGACAAGGAGGGCTGTAAATGGAAAAGGGCAGGCTCGTATCCATTTTTGTAACAACTTTGTTTGTTATTTTCATATCCATCTTTTCTGTTTCATTCTTACAATCCAAACAAATCGAAACAGAGCCGAATAAGGTGTCTGCTAGTGAGAACGGGAATGAAAAAAGTGACGTAAGCGGAAAAAATGGAGATAGTGCTGTTACAAACAACGTGCAAAATAATATCAATGGAGACAATACAGATGTCAAAAATTCGATAAACAACAATGTAAACAACGGCGACAACAGTAATGTCGATAATCATATTAACAATAACATTGAAGTGAATGTAGATGTAAATGTGTCGAACCAAATCGACAATAATATTGAGGGAAAAGAATCAAGCGGTAGTAAGGATAAGCCAAAAGAGGATTCAAAAAATAACACAGATGGTAAGAATGAAGACTCCTCAAACGACGATGAAGTCGTTTGGGGAGTTGACTCTGCTAGCCTTACAACTTCGGAAATGATTTCCTGTGTAAGAGAAAACTTTGGGACTCCAAAGGTGTGGGGAAGATATCTTGGGGACAAGGAAGGTGTTTCAGTAGGACTGACAAAGGATGAGGTTAATCTACTCCACTCGAACGAGATTAAAATTCTCGTCATTTGGAACCATTTTACAGATGCAACAGGGTATGAAAACGGAAAGAAAGAGGCTCAGGAGGCAATTAAGAAAGCAAAAGAGTTAGGAATTCCTGAAGGAGTGTCTATTTTTGCCGACATTGAGCCAAGCTATCCAGTAGATTCCGAGTTTATTAGGGGCTGGTCCGAGACGATGGCCACTTCAAGCTATGAGTCAGGGCTATACGGGGTCTTTGATGCAAAGCGAAATCTATATAAAGCCTTTGAGGAAGCAGCTGCAAAAGATAAGAATATTCTCGAAAACACTTATATTTGGACTGCGGCACCAAATGTTGGAATCACTTCAGAAGCCAATGCACCACAATATCAGCCGGAAGCACCAAAGAATTCCCTCGTGACTGGCTGGCAATATGGAATTGATGCGAAAGCATGTAACATCGATACAAATCTATTCAAAGGAAAAATAATGGATGTTTTATGGTAGGCAGGTGGATGGAAATCCATCTTTTTTGTTTCTTAATTATTAGGATAGAAACCATTCAATAATAAGAAAATACAGATAGGACATCATCGATAACTAGAGGGAGATTTGGATGAATGAAAGCATTTATTCTGTCTATTTGGAATTGGCTTGATCCCTTTTATTATTCCTGTTCACGCCTTACTTATGTTACATCATCAGGTGATAACATTTTCCGAATTCGACTCACCAAATATAAAGGGAGAGCAATCACTCTTTCGGATGGAACAATGATACAAAAGAATGATACTTTAGTTAAGATTCATCTTCATAACGTACGCTTGTTAATGGAGCTGATGAATATCGAGAGTGAGCTTAGGAAGGCAAAAATGATCTATCGACATGTTCAAAACTCCCTGCCAGGTGTGGAACATTTCATTCAGGAGCATTTTTCTGCCTCGAATGTCAAAGGAATTGTTGGAATTACTTCACTGAATAAAGGCTGCGAGCGTCTCGGGTTTGAAATTGTGGATATTCTCAATCCCTTTTATCGATGGTTCAAAATTTTTGCTTTTCTACCGATCGGGGTCCTTTCCCATAGAGGAGCTAATATCTTAAGAATCGTAAAGGTAACAAGGCCGACTTATTTATTTATGTCGAAAAGTAAGCTCATTCAGATGTATAGAGGAACTAGACAAAATAATAGGTACCATGACGGTGTGTAGAACCAGTTTTCTACTGCCAAGGCTATTACATAATAAATCCTTCTTGGCTAATAATAAATTGGACCTGACGTTTGGAGGGATTTAGTAATGGAGATACCTGCACGGGCAGCGGATTTTGGGGGAACAAAGGACAAAGAGAATAAGGATAAATTATCTTGGTGGCAGCTGTCTCTAATTGGGGTTGGCTGTATTATTGGGACAGGCTATTTTCTTGGTTCTGGCCTAGGGATAAAGATGACAGGCCCTTCCATCCTAATCTCGTTTCTTCTTGCATGGCTTGGGACGTATATCGTTTCAGATGCCTTGATGAAAATGGCTGAAAGAGACCCGCAGCAGGGAGCTTTCCGGTCCTATGCAAAGAAAGCATATGGGGACTGGGCAGGCTTTAGCAGTGGCTGGGTATACTGGTTTTCTGAAATGTTAATCACAGGAAGTCAGTTAACAGCTTTGTCGATCCTCTCAAGGTTTTGGTTTCCCGATGTTCCGTTATGGATATTTGCAGTGGGCTATGCGATTCTTGGAGTCATTGTTGTTATTATTGGAACAAAAGGCTTTGAACGTGCCCAAAATATATTTGCCGTCATTAAGATAGCGGCTATTTTGATGTTTATTATTTTGGCTGTAGCTGTTCTCTTTGGATTATTTGGAGGAAGCAGCAAGGATTTCACCATTCCGAATACAATGGATAAGTTCTTCCCAAAAGGAATGATGGGCTTATGGTCTTCACTTATATATGGTTTCTATGCATTCGGTGGGATTGAAATCATGGGGATCATGGCACCTCGTTTAAGAAATAGAGAAGATACGCAAAAATCAGGGGCCATCATGCTGATGATGTTGGTTATCGTTTATCTTATTTCCTTAACCTTTGCTACTGGATTGGTTTCAGTCGATCAATTTAGTTCGGATGAAAGCCCTTTTAAGAGTGCTCTCGAACGTTATAAAATTGGGTTTTTTCCGCATGTTTTTAATGGAGGCATTATTATCGCAGGTTTCTCCACCATGACTGCATCATTGTTTGCTGTGACGAGCATGCTTGTCACATTATCCAAGGATGGAGATGCACCGAGGTTTTTTTCGCGACAAGGGAAATGGAAAGTACCTCCCTTTGCATTGGGACTAACGATTTGTGGGCTTGTTACTTCCATTATCCTATCATTTGCCATGCCAGACAGTGTGTATGAGTATATCACGACTGCTGCAGGATTAATGCTTTTATATAACTGGCTCTTTATCCTTATCTCTTTTCCGAGACTTATAGAAGCAACTGGATTTGATCATGTAAAACGATTTACTGGGATGGCGTTGATTTTGGTTGCTGTAAGTGGGACATTGACCCATGGATCAAGTAGACCGGGTTTTTTTATCAGTATTTTATTTGTAGTCCTTGTCCTTGTTGTCCTTTTCTTCATGCATCTTAAGAAGAAAAGAAAACATAAAAATGAGAGCACTAATTAGTCAAAACGATAGGAGTGAAAGTTATGACCGTTTTCGTTTATCAAACCTTTGAGGTAAAACAGGAGAAGTTCAAGGAAGCGATTGAGAATGCGAAGAAAATTAAGATATACCGGAATGACCATTATCCCCACCAAGTGGAGCTTTTAAATCCGATCTCTGGACAGGACTATACATATGCCCTATTGGCAACCTATGAAGGTCTTGCTGAAATGGAGCTGCAAAACAAGAAAATGTTTGAAGATGAGGAATATCTAAAATTAATCGGGGAGTTCTTTTTAGAAAATGTTGTTCAAGGCAGCATGCATACCCAGATCTTCCGTGCGATGGACGATTTAATCGCTGACAAGGAAAAGGAGGATGACAAAGAGAAGTAGCACTGTTTTGATTGACAGATAAGAATATTTACCATATTCTAAAAATAGCAGCAAAAATGACTGAATAATAAAGTGAGTGGTTGACCTATGGCTTTAATGAGAAAGCATCGTAGTATATGTTTAGCTCAGTGGCGATTTGATACGAGGGCTATACTACCGAAATCAAAAAATTGATTTCAGTAGTATAGCCCTCTTTTTTATTCTCACTTTACTATATTAAAGGATTACAAGGGAAGCAGGTGGACAGATGGTTGAGTTAACAGGAAATACCTTAACGTTAGAAGAGATGAGGGAGATTTTATTTTCAAGAAAAAAAGTTTCCGTCTCAGAGGAGAGCTGGAAGAGAGTTGAGGAGAGTCGCAAGGCCGTCGAACAAATTGTTCAAGAAAACCAAATCGTATATGGGATTACGACTGGATTTGGTAAATTCAGTGATGTATTAATCGACCCAGAAAATGTGGAGGAGCTGCAGCTTAATTTAATCCATTCCCATGCATGTGGGGTTGGGGAGCCCTTTCCAGAATTGGTGTCAAGAGCGATGCTTGTTTTACGAGCGAATGCTTTATTAAAGGGCTTTTCCGGGGTTAGAAGAATTGTAATTGAGAGATTGCTAGAGTTTGTAAATAAGGGCATTCATCCAGTTGTCCCTAGTCAAGGCTCACTTGGAGCGAGTGGGGACTTAGCCCCTTTATCCCATTTGGTGCTTCCGCTTCTCGGGGAAGGCGAGGTTTTTTACGAGGGTCATAGAGTAAACGCCTTGGAAGCGATGACGAAGGAAGGAATTTTTCCGATTACGTTAACCGCGAAAGAGGGTCTCGCTTTAATCAATGGAACGCAAGCAATGACAGCGATGGGAGTCCTTGGGCTGATTGAAGCGGAAAACCTTGCATATCAATCAGAAGCCATTGCAGCTATGACGATAGAGGGGCTGAATGGAATCATCGACGCATTTGACGAAGATGTCCATATCGTCCGTGGCTACCCTGAACAGATTGCGGTTGCAAAGAGAATTCGCGAACTTTTAAAAGGAAGCAAGCTTACCACAAGACAAGGTGAAGTAAGGGTACAGGACGCTTATTCCTTAAGGTGCATCCCGCAGGTCCACGGAGCTACATGGCAAGTCTTAAATTATGTAAAAGAAAAGCTTGAAATTGAAATGAATGCTGCAACAGATAATCCACTTATTTTTGATGGTGGAAAAAAGATCATTTCAGGCGGAAACTTCCACGGGCAACCGATCGCACTAGCAATGGATTTTCTCGGTATTGCCATAGCCGAGCTGGCGAATATTTCTGAAAGAAGAATTGAGCGTCTTGTTAATCCACAGCTGAATGACCTGCCACCATTCTTAAGCGCGGAGCCAGGCCTTCAATCAGGGGCCATGATTATGCAATATTGCGCTGCCTCGCTTGTTTCAGAAAACAAAACATTGGCTCATCCAGCAAGCGTGGACTCCATACCGTCCTCTGCCAATCAGGAGGATCATGTCAGTATGGGAACGATTGGTTCAAGACATGCCTATCAAATCATTACAAATACAAGACGTGTCTTGGCAATTGAGCTGATTTGTGCGATGCAGGCAGCGGATATTCGTGGAAAGGGAAAAATGGCACCAATCACGAAGGGAATTCTTGAGGAAGCAAGAAAACAAATTCCTTTTATTGAAAAAGACCGGGTCTTTGCAAAGGATATGGCTGTTGCGGAAAAATGGCTAAAGGATGAATTCTCCCTAGACATGAAAAAAAAAGTGAGTTTTGAGGTCGAATGCTGACGGAATCACGATTATTTTGGAAATAGGAGGAAAAAGAGATGAATCAGATCAAGAATAGAGTTGTCCGATATCGTGGAACAGAGCTAAACACAAAGGGGTGGCAGCAGGAAGCCGTCCTTAGAATGCTAATGAATAATTTGGATCCAGATGTTGCTGAGAGGCCCGAGGATTTAGTCGTCTATGGAGGAATCGGAAAAGCTGCACGAAATTGGGAATCCTTTGATAAAATAGTGGACTCATTGAAAAAGCTTGAAAATGATGAAACACTCCTGATCCAATCGGGAAAACCAGTAGCGATCTTTAGGACACATACAAATGCACCAAGAGTACTGATTGCTAATTCCAATATTGTCCCAGCCTATGCTAACTGGGAAACCTTCCATGAACTAGACAAAAAAGGCTTGATGATGTACGGGCAAATGACAGCGGGCAGCTGGATCTACATCGGTTCACAGGGAATTGTTCAGGGTACCTATGAAACCTTTGCGGAGCTTGCAAAACAGCATTTTAATGGGACTTTAAAGCATACGATTACCGTTACCGCCGGACTTGGTGGGATGGGCGGTGCTCAACCTCTTGCTGTTACGATGAATGGTGGCGTCTGCATCGCCATCGAAGTAGATGAAACAAGAATCGATCGGCGAATTGAAACAAGATATACAGATGTGAAGGCAAAATCACTGGATGAAGCATTACACATTGCAAAGGACGCAAAAATGGAAGGCAGAGCCTTGTCGATTGGGTTATTAGGAAATGCCGCTGAAATTTTACCAGAAATGCTTAAAAGAGGCTTCATTCCTGATGTGCTAACAGACCAAACCTCAGCCCATGACCCGTTAAATGGCTATATCCCTTTACAGATGACACTTACGGAGGCTGCTCATTTAAGAGAAAAGAATCCTGAAGAATATGTCAAACGGTCGAAAGCATCAATGGCGACCCATGTATCGGCGATGCTTGAAATGATGGAAAAAGGGGCCATTACCTTTGACTATGGGAACAATATCCGTCAAGTAGCAAAGGATGAAGGTGTCGAAAATGCCTTTAGTTTTCCTGGATTTGTCCCAGCCTATATTCGTCCACAATTTTGTGAGGGAAAAGGCCCGTTTCGCTGGGCAGCACTTTCTGGGGATCCAGAGGATATCTATAAAACAGATGAGGCCATTTTACGTGAGTTTGCCGATAATGAGCATCTATGTAACTGGATTCGGATGGCACAGCAGAAAATCCAATTCCAAGGCCTTCCATCCCGTATTTGCTGGCTAGGCTACGGAGAGCGTGCTCGCTTTGGTAAGATTCTCAATGACATGGTCGCAAGTGGGGAGCTAAAGGCACCAATCGTGATCGGTCGCGATCATCTCGATTCCGGCTCTGTTGCTTCGCCAAACCGGGAAACAGAAGCGATGCTCGATGGCTCTGATGTCGTGTCAGATTGGCCGATTCTCAATGCAATGCTGAACGCCGTTGGTGGCGCAACCTGGGTATCTGTGCATCATGGTGGTGGTGTTGGCATGGGTTATTCTCAGCATGCAGGTGTAGTGATTGTTGCCGATGGCACAAAGGAAGCTGCGGAAAGAATCGAACGAGTACTAACGACTGATCCTGGAATGGGAGTTGTGAGACATGCCGATGCTGGCTATGAATTAGCGAAGAAAACAGCAAGAGAAAAAGGCATCAAAATGCCGATGCTTGACAAGGAGAGTGCTGAAGCATGACAAGGCCCCTTTGGATCAAACATGCATCCCAGCTCGCAACCCTTTTATCAACGCAAAAGGGACCACGCACGAAGGAAGCGATGTCAGAGCTGGGTATAATTGAAGATGGAAGCCTGTGGATCGAGGATGGGATTGTGAAGGCTGTTGGAACGACGGAGGAGCTTGAAAAGCAATTTTCTGGGCGAATTCCCGAAGCTGAAATCTATGATGCATCGGGCTATCTTGTGACACCCGGATTAGTTGATCCCCATACCCATGTCGTTTATGGAGGGAGCAGAGAGCGGGAATTTGAAATGCGCCTGGAAGGTGCTACCTATATGGAGATCATGAATGCTGGCGGTGGGATTCATGCGACGGCTCAGATGACCCGTGAAGCAACGGAGGAAGAGCTCATTCGTCAAACAACGAAACGGCTGGATTCCTTTTTAGAGCATGGAGTGACAACAGTAGAAGGAAAAAGCGGCTATGGGATGGATCTGGAGACGGAAATAAAGCAACTGAGAGTGATGAAAAAGCTACGGGAGCAGCATCCGATTGACCTTGTTCCGACCTTTATGGGTGCCCATGCTGTCCCTTCTGAATACAAGGGTCGCGAGGACGAGTTTGTTGAATATATAATTGATGAGATGTTACCTATTGTTGCAAGGGAAAAGCTAGCAGAATTTAATGATGTTTTTTGTGAAAAAGGGGTCTATACCCCTGAACAATCAGAGAGAATTCTTGAAGCAGGGAAGAGATATGGCCTAACCCCAAAGATCCATGCAGATGAAATCGAGCCTTATGGTGGAGCGGAACTAGCAGCAAAGGTTGGTGCAATTTCTGCGGAGCATTTGTTAAAGGCTTCTGATGAAGGAGTGAAAATGATGGCGGAGGCAGGTGTCATTGCGTGCCTGCTACCAGCAACGGCCCTTTACTTACGAGAGGAAGCAGCTAAAGGCAGAAAAATGATTGATGCCGGCGTTCCAGTCGCCATTTCTACGGATTGCAATCCTGGTTCCTCTCCAACCACCTCGATGCCATTAGTGATGAATTTGGCCTGCATTTCGATGAGGCTCACTCCTGCAGAAGCCTTAACGGCTGCAACCTATAATGCAGCCTGTGCGATTCAGCGTGTAGACAAGGTAGGGTCTCTGGAGGTTGGAAAACAAGCGGATATCGTTCTATGGGATGTGAAGGATTATCGGGAGCTTCAATATTTATTTGGTGTTAATCATGTGAAAGCCGTCTGGAAAAAAGGTGTTCAGGTGGTGAATAAGGGTGACTGAAAGCTGGTTAAGGACTCCCGAATGGTCGTGGAACCGGATGTCAAGTGGCTGTGAATTTGTCCATCAGTGGGTAAAGCCCCTCAAGGAAGGTGTCAGCCATCCAGATGTGATTATCTATGGAGCGCCTATTTCCCGTTCATCCATAAGTGTTTCAGGTGCGTCCCTTTATCCAGATGAGTTCAGGAAAATGTGGAAGAAATTTGCTACCTATAATTTAGAAGAAGATGTGGATTTATCAACTCTCAAGGTAATTGATGCTGGTGACGTAGTGATGCATACGACAGACATTCTTCTATCCCATCAGCATATAGAAGAAGCAACCTCCTTTCTTGTGGGGGAATACCCAGGATCCACTACATGCATGATCGGGGGAGATCATTCGGTGACAGCATGTGTGGTGAGGGGGATTAAGAAGGAATTCCCAAATGAAAGGATTGGCATTCTTCAGCTTGACACCCATCTTGATGTAAGGGATCCGCAGGAATTGGGACCTGCGAATGGGACACCGATCCGTCAGCTCATTGATGGAGATGTCGTGCAAGGGAAGCACGTCGTGAATATTGGCCTGCATGGTTATTATAATGGGAAGTCGCTCATTGATTATGCCAAGGAAAAAGAGATTCAAATGGTGCCTTTGAAAAAAGCCAGAAAGCAAGGAATCATTGAGACGGCTCAGTCTTCCTTGCAATACTTAGCAGAGAATGTAGATCGAATCTATGTAACGGTGGATATGGATGTGTTGGATATTTCCGCTGCACCTGGAGTTCCAGCTTCCACGACAGGTGGAATGATGCCAAACGAGCTATTTGAAGTATTACTCGAAATTGGGAAGCATCCTCTAGTAAAACATATTGATTTTGTCTGTTTGGACCCAAGCAGGGACTCCCAAGTTGAAGAAACGGTCAAGATTGGGGTTCATGCATGGCTGCAATTTATGACTGGACGTACGTTCAGAGGCTGATATTGATTTCAAACTTTGTTGCTATTTTGGATATAATAAAAAAGGCTTGGGATTCCCCAAGCCTTTCGTCATTCATTATTTTCCAATAAACATTTGTGTCCAGTAATTTCCATTCGCCACATATCCAACGCCAATATGTGTGTAAGAGCTGTTAAGAATATTTGCACGGTGTCCTTCACTGTTCATCCAAGCGTTCACAACCTCTTCAGGTGTTTTTTGTCCCTTGGCAATGTTTTCACCAGCAGAGCGATAAGTGATGCCAAATTGCTTCATCATATCGAAAGGTGAGCCGTAGGTTGGACTTGTATGGCTGAAGTAGCCTTTATTCAGCATATCTTGGGATTTTGTTCTGGCAACCTTACTTAGTTCAGTATCTAATTTAAGAGCTGGCAGACCTTGTTTTGCGCGCTCTTGATTGGTTAAATCGACTACTTTTTGTTCGTATGCACTAACCGCAGATGTGGTCGTTGTTTGCTTAGGTTGTGTGCTTGTTGTTGGCTTCTGCTCGGGTTGAACTGGAGCAGGCTTAGTTGCTGGTTTATGAACAGTATTATTTTGAGTTGTTCCAGTTGTCTTTTGTGGTACAGTTGTTTGGTTAGTTGTGTTCCAATTGATTTGGAAGTCCTTCATATATTTTTGTAGTAAACTATTAATTTGATCTGCATTACTACATTGATAGACATTAACTTGTTTTTCGACCTTCGGATTTAATGTAGCTGCATCTGCATTTAGTGAACCAGCAGATGTAAATAGTAGTGCTGCAGTTGCTGCAACAGGAAAGATTAATTTCTTTTTCATTGGTTGTTCCTCCTCAGAAAAGTCTTTGTTTTTTCTTGCCTCCCAAATAGTAACATGGCTTTTTTGTAATATTTTTGGAAGACCCTTCCATCAGGATTGCAAAAAATTTCGTAGAGGATTCTATTGCGGATTTGCGAATCAAGTTAACCCTATTAAATAATAGGTTTGTACAAAATCTGTTCTGTATTTTATCCGAAAGAATAAAATGGTTAATATTTGCATTAACGCCTAAAATTACAATGAATAATGGGTTGACAAGAACGTGAACACTCTACTTTTTTTACGAACATAACGAACATATAACTAGTTTTTCGAAAAATGTCATGGTATATGAGTTTTTGCAATTTCTTCGTATTATTTGGCGAGTAAACTATTTTTACCACCTATATTCCTTTAGAAAAAATAAATAATAAGAAAGTAAAAATTCTTTTAGGAGGAATGTGGTGTGTTTCAAAAAATCGCGAAAGTCGTGTTCATTTCAGCTTTTTTGATGGGAGTTACTGCTTGTGGTGTAGCGAATGACAATAAAAATGTTGCGTTTGATCGAACAAACGATACAAACCAGACGTTAGATGACAATCGGGGGACTGTTGGTCAAAATCGTACGACAGATGTAAATATGCGCAGGGTAACTAATAAAACAGGAATGGACATAAAACGACGAGCTCGGCAGGTGGATCCAAACATCTCTGCTGACTTTACATCCATGTCCAGTGAGAATTATCCACACACAAAAGCTGTTCTTGTTCGAGATGCCCAATATGCATATACAAAAATCGGTCCGAACGAAATCAATGATTTTCAAGATCAATTTGGACAGCAATTTGATGAACTAACACCTCAGCTTGGTGAGCAGGCGCTGCCACCGACAGCACAGCAACCGCAAGGACAAATGCAAAATCCAGGACAAAATAATCGTCTCCAGATGCCACAGGCTCAGCCACAGACACCAGCACCAAATAATAATCAAAAGCCAGTACAGCAGCAGCCTAAGCAACCAGCCAATAAACAGGGAACCACCAATAATGGCGCAAGTATAAGTCGATTCGCACAGCAGGTCATTACGTTGACAAATCAGGAGAGAGCCAAACAAGGACTACCAGCATTAACCGCAGACGCTAAGCTCAGCTCGGTAGCACAAAAGAAAGCTGAAGATATGCAGGCCAAACACTATTTTTCCCATACTAGCCCAACCTATGGTTCTCCATTCGACATGATGAGAGATTTCGGTGTAACTTATAAATCAGCAGGAGAAAATATCGCTCAAGGACAAAGAACTCCTCAAGAAGTTGTCCAAGCTTGGATGAATAGTGAAGGTCATAGGAAAAATATTATGAGCAGGGATTTTACACATATTGGTGTGGGATTCGAGCAAGCGGGGAATCATTGGTCGCAAATGTTTATTGGAAAATAGCTTAACAGGGAGCGCGCTCCCTGT
>DLCS01000201.1:12181-12785 GCA_002480735.1 Bacillaceae bacterium UBA7792
AGGGAGCGCGCTCCCTGTTATTTTTTGTACGGTTTGAATATTGCCGATAGGATCATGTTCCAGATAGTCAAAACTCAAAAAGCCGTTCCACTTGGAACGGAGAAAAAGAGACGGTACTTTAGTAGGAAACCAATCCATATATAGTGAAAACGATGTTGTTCACATCAATATGTTGATTCAAATTTTACCATATTAGCAATATTAAATCAAATCCGGTACATTTGACTTATTTTTCGTCGAGTTCAGAGATGTCAACAACTGTTCTTTCCTCCAATGGTCCTCTTAAGTGGACAGTGGCTGTTCGGCCATCTTCATTCAATTTATCAATCCAAACGGAGGCACCGTTATATTGAACTTCAATATCTGCTGAAGAAGATAGTATTTGTTTTAAACGTTTTTGATCCACCAATTTCACCCCAATTATTTAGTCGTTTTATTTTGTGATGTTAGGTGAATTTTATGCAAGGTTAATTGGAGGAGATAGTGCATGCTGTTCATCATTTTCCACGAAAAATAAAAAGGAGTATACTATAAGAATACTGTGCATCTGAGGTAAGTTAATTTCGGATGATGATTTTTATAAGAAACGAGGAATACCATGATT
>DLCS01000188.1:0-1147 GCA_002480735.1 Bacillaceae bacterium UBA7792
CACTAAATAGCGAGGAAGCATCAAAAATTCAGCCTGAAAACGAATCCATCACCTTATTTATCGGATCTATTCCTTCGGGATAGGGTAGAGGAGAAGTGGTTAGGGCGTGATGGGAGAGCGCTACATTCTACCATCAAGGAAGGGATTAAAAGTTTAGTAGGCATGAAGGACCAGTTGAAAAAGAAAGCAAGAATGAAAGCAAAGCAATACATCCTAGGCCATATCGAAGCGGATGGTACGTTCTCTAGTTATTTTAGCTCGACGTTTTTAATGATATTTGCCTTGATAGCATTAGGCTATAAGAAAGATCATCCGATTATTCTTAGGGCTATTAAAGGTCTGATGTCGATGAGAACGGAAATTGACGGTTATATGCATATGCAGTATACGACTGCTTCTATTTGGAATACTTCATTAATTAGCTATGCTGCACAAGAGGCAGGGGTTCATCCTGATGACCCGATGGTAGTCCGTGCCAACGAGTATTTGTTAAAGCGTCAGCATCATCTATATGGTGATTGGGTCTTGCATAACCCAGAGGGCTTTCCTGGGGGATGGGGGTTTTCACATATTAATACCTTTCACCCAGATGTCGACGATACGACCGCATCTCTGAGAGCGATTGCCCGATCGGTTGCTTCAAAGGTAGAATATCGGCAAAGCTGGGAAAGAGGCATATTATGGGTCTTATCAATGCAAAGTCATGGTGGCGGATGGGCAGCATTTGAAAAAAATACAAATAGCCCCTTATTTAAGCTGCTGCCGATTGAGAAGGCAGAATTTATTTTAACGGATCCGCCTTCCCCGGATTTAACAGGAAGGACGTTAGAGTTCTTAGGTAAATATACGAATCTTTCGAAGCAGCATCCCTCTATGAAAGCTGGAGTTCGAGCTCTACTAAAGAATCAAGAAAGCGATGGTTCATGGTATGGGCGTTGGGGCATTTGTTATATCTATGGTACATGGGCAGCTGTAACAGGTCTAATTGCAGCTGGGGAAGCAGTCCAGCACTCTTCCATCCAAAAAGCAGTTGCTTGGCTAAAGTCGATTCAAAATGAGGACGGAGGCTGGGGGGAGTCTTGTAAAAGTGATAGTGAAAGCATGTTTGTCCCGCTTGGTACTAGCACATTAACCCATACTGCCTGGG
>DLCS01000188.1:1328-1711 GCA_002480735.1 Bacillaceae bacterium UBA7792
TAGCATCACCGAAACCGACAAGGGAAATTGAAAGAGGGATAGACTTTTTATTAAAAAATTTGAATCGTGAGGACTGGACAACGAATTATCCGAAGGGTCAGGGGATGGCAGGGGGATTTTACATTCATTATCATAGCTATCGATATCTATTTCCATTGTTGGCTTTCGCTCATTACCAACAGAAATTTGAAAAAGGACAAAGCTAAAAGAATGGGAGCTCCTTTTAGCTTTGTCTGTTCAGCCTCTCTTAATTTTGGAAGGATTATTAATTTTATAGGAAACCGGCTCTTTGACGATAAATTCCTCTTCTACATCCTTACCACTCGGAAGCTTCTTCTTCACAATTTTTCCATCGAATTCGAGCTTGTCCCCTGGGGAAAGTT
>DLCS01000188.1:1798-3093 GCA_002480735.1 Bacillaceae bacterium UBA7792
AAATTTCTTAAGGGTTTTCGAATGGCTACACCAGGCCTGTCCGATTTCAAGCGGAGGGTCCATTTCGATAGTGACGTCTTTTAGGACAACCACTTCATCATTTTCCTCATTAAAATGATTCCAGCTTAATGCGAATTGAAGGACCTCTGCAGTAAAGTGTACCTTTTTCTCCGGTAACTCAATTTTTTGTGGCTTGTCTTTCTTCGCCTTTGTTGCTTTCGGTTCAGGCTTTACTTCTGTTTTCGACTCCTCTCCCGACTTTGTTGGGACTGGAATCGTAGCTGCCTCACTGGATACAGCCTTTGAAAAGCTATTTGCCTGCATCTCTTTGAGATATGCCGGGTGGATACAGCTCAAATTTCCATCTTCAAACTCTATGACGATGGTGTTATACTCATCCGTTTTTCCGTAGACGATGTATCCTAAAATACTAACCTTAGCTTTGAGATTTCCTTCTTTATACCAGAAATGGTCCTTAGATGCTAAGCCCCATTCCTTTAGTTTTTCTGCATAATGCGCCGCATCGTGAAAGGTTTCATATTCCTCGATTGGAGGAAGATAGGTGATACGATTTTCATTTCCCATTTGATTCCCGCCCTTCAAAAAATCATTGACTTGTATGAATTAAGATTAACATAAATGAAGGGATTTTTTACAGCGAGTAGAATATTAAGACTATCACTGAACAGAAGATTTGGAGGAGAGACGATTGCCAGCAATTCCAAAACCAGCTTCCACAGTTGTATTAATGGATGATATGTCTAGAATATATTTAACGAAACGACCTCATACGATGAAATTTCTAGGTGGCTATTACGTTTTTCCCGGTGGTGCAGTAGATATTGAAGATGCTCAAATGGATCCTCGTTTTATCAATCCTCCAAAGGGAGAGCAAACCTTTAGCACGGATTATTATGTCGCAGCTGCAAGAGAGCTATTTGAAGAGGTAGGTATTTTTCTGGGGCGCTCAATTGAAGGCGCTCAGCCCTTTTTCAAAGAAAAAACGGCGTTTGAGTACCGCCGTCTTCTTGTAGAACGGGAGATCAGCTTCCAAAAAATCCTTCAAACCGAAGGGCTCGAGCTACACTTGGATTCCCTTCAATATTTCGGACATTTCATCACGCCGGAGTTCAGCCCAATTCGTTTTGATACTCGCTTTTTCCTTGCAAAGCTTCCAAAAGACCAGGAGCCACAGCCTGATACGGGAGAGATAGCCGACGCTTACTGGGTAGACCCAGAGGAAGCGATTGCCGCTTTTAACGAAAAGAAGATTCCGTTGGCACCACCGACGATTG
>DLCS01000248.1:0-13561 GCA_002480735.1 Bacillaceae bacterium UBA7792
CGCTCTTCCGATCTCCACTTGCGCGAATTACAGAGCTGACAAAGGATTTCACCTATTTATGGCTGATTGCCGCAGTTCTTTTTCTTGTCATTTCCTTTTACTTAGGAACTTTATTGGTAAAGAAATTAACGAGGCCACTTCAGCAAATGAAGGCAGCAGCTGACAAGCTTTCAAAAGGGGACTATTCTGTTCGTGTTCTCCAAACTTCTGATGATGAAGTTGGCCAGCTCGCACGCGCATTCAATCATATGTCTTCCTCGATTCAAAAAGAGGATGAGAGGAAAAAGGAGTTTCTCGCCAATGTTTCCCATGAATTAAGGACGCCTCTTAGCTATGTGAATGGGTATACGGAGGCTTTGTTATTGGGAATCGTGAAAAGTGAGGAAGAAAAAGAGAAATACCTTGCCCTCATCCATCGCGAATCAAAAAGAATGGAAAGATTAGTTGGAGACTTATTGGATTTGACAAAGCTTGAAACCGATGAGTTTCAGCTCCTAAAAACACCGCTCCCTCTTGCACAGCTAGTAGAGGAAGCAATCGAAAAGTATAGGCTTCCTTTGAAAGAAAAAAATATCAAACTCTCAACCCATTTAGATCCTGATATCATTATTTTAGGAGACGAAGGAAGAATGGAGCAGGTTATCCAAAATATGATGGATAATGCGATGAAATACACGGAGAAAGGGGAAATCACGCTCCATTTAGAAAAACACGCTGAAGGCTGTATCCTTTCAATTACGGATACTGGTGTGGGCATTCCAGAGAAGGATCTCCAGCATATTAAGGAGCGATTTTATCGTGTGAATAAGGCACGGACAAGGCTTGATGGCGGTACAGGGCTCGGCTTGGCCATTTCCGATAAAATCATTGCACTTCATCAGGGGAAATTAAGAATTTCTAGCCAACTAGGAAAGGGAACAAGAGTAGATATGATACTACCCGTCTTGGAATTGGATGAATTGTAAAATGTTAAACAATGAAATTTCACTTTTTCTTCACAAATTAATCATAAAATAATCATTAGACATCATTAAAAAGGAGAAGAATTGCATGAAAAAGTTTTTATTCATTTTGGTATTTTTACTTGGAGTGGGATTCATGGCAGCATGCTCAGATAAAGATAAAGATAAAGGGGAAGCTGAGCCGCAGTTTATTGATGTGAAGCTGACAGTTCATCCTGAAAAGGGTGAGGCGGGTGAGCCTGTCACGATTGAAGCGAAGGTTACATATGGGGATGAAGAGGTAAAAGATGCAGATGTCCAATTTGAGATTTGGAGGGCTCATGATGAGCATCATGAAAAAGTCAAAATTGAGCATGCTGAAAAGGGCATTTATCGATTAGAAAAAAGCTTTGAGCAAGAGGGAACCTATTATGTCGTCTCCCACGTCACAGCGAAGGAAATGCATAATATGCCGAAAAAGGAATTTGTTATTGGAGAGGCTAGTGAGCCAGAGGATGCTTCCTCATCATCACATATGAATATGGATGAAGAACATGGCGACCATAATGATAATGAGCATTAAGCTGAATAGGGAAGATAAATAAGCAGCTGCTATGAAGCTGCTTATTATTTTTTGGTGAGAACTGGCAACGTTTTCAGAAGACGTCCTCCCTAAAATTTTTCGTTAATGTCAATTTCTGAAAATTGGAGATCGATGTTCTTCTGTAATCTAATTTCAAGGGTACCATCCTGGTAAGTCGCTTTTGTTCCTTTTTTCCTAACAATCGCAGGAAGAGTAATGGTATGCTTATCCTCCCAGTCAGGCATATGCCTGATAATAAGCTGATTTGAGGTATGGGCAATTTTGATATCCTTCAAACTATCCTTGTCTTTAATGGGGATGATCACAAAGACATCATCATGTGTTTCAAAAACACGGGCATCGATTTCGGGAGGAGATTCCTCGTTTTGCGGAGGGCTGGTTTCCATTATGGGAGGGGTCATTCCAAAATTCATTCCGTTCATTTCAGGCGGGAACATTTTCCCCATCATGTCATATACATATTTCTCTATTTCTTGTGGCTTCATTTTTTGTAGCTTCTTGAACATATCCTGATTAAATGGAGAGAAACCCCATGGGAACATAACGGTCATCCTTTCCAACAGACTCAAGCTGTCAAATGTATCCATATCGATATACTATGCAAAGCAAGAGAAAACGTTAAGTGTTCAGTAGTCAATTACATGAAAAAAATCGAAACGTTTGCATATAATGGATATTCTTTTTACTATAGATATAAGAAAAAAAGTATTGTGAGGTTATTTATTTTGCGAATAAAAACCGCCTTAATTACTGGAGGAGCGACCGGAATCGGGAAAAGGACTGCGCTTGAGCTTGCAGAGAAGGGACATAACCTAGTTATCAACTACCGCCATAGCGAACAAGAAGCGAGGAACCTAGCCGACCATCTAAGTCATACATACGGAACAAAAAACATCATTGTTCATGGGGATATTGCGAGTCCCAAGGACTGTGAAAAAGTTGTTGAAGAAGCATTAGCTTTTGCCTCATCCGTAGACATCTTAATTCATAATGCCGGGCCATATATACATGAACGAAAAAAAATGGTTGACTACAGCTTTGAGGAATGGAACTACATTATCAATGGGAATTTGAATACTGTTTTCTATTTATCCAAGCTACTGATTCCAGGGATGAGAAATCAAGGCTGGGGCCGTATTATCACGATTGGCTTTGATCGTGTGGAATCAAGTCCAGGATGGGTGTATCGTTCCGCCTTTGCTGCCGCCAAAACAGGCTTAGCCTCACTAACGAAGACGATTGCCATTGAGGAGGCAGGCTACGGCATTACGGCGAATATGGTCTGCCCAGGTGATATTGTTGGAGAATGGAAGGAAAAAGCCATTGAGGAAGCTTTGATGGTGGTTGACGAGGATTCACCGGTTGGTAGACCAGGAACGGGGGAAGACATTGCGCGGGTCATTTCCTTTCTCGTGTCAGAACCATCAAGCTTTATTACGGGGAGTATCATCCCTGTTACAGGTGCTAAAGATGTTCTTGGAAAAATATATAAAAATTGAAAGCTATAGAGTTACCCTTGATCATTCATAGTCTCCTTTTTCCTGCATATAGTGTATGGACAAGCATTTCGGAGAGGAGAATGTGAATGGCTTATCAGGGATCAAAGGGCTGGTATGTTCAGAAATTAAGGGAACTAGGGGTTCGTTATCACCCGATTGATCGAAGAAAACTGGAATTATACAAAACCTATGTTCTCAGAAATCTCTATTTGGAGACAATTAAAAAAGTAAAATAACCATGCTGAGCCCTTAAAGTCTTCCTTAGGGGCTTTTCTGTTATAGAAATAGTTTCCTTCATGATTTTGTCAACGAGTTTTTTTGTTTTTATGAACATTTTGTTTTCCTGAATGAAAACGCTATCATTTGTGAGAGAATAAGAATAAAAAATTGAAAGGAAGCGGTAGTGATGAATTTCAGTCTAAACCGAATTAACCCAAATCAGACTCAAGTGCTTTTCACCGATGGCCGTTTTGAGACACTCACAAATGAAGAACTTGAGGATCTATTGGCGCAGATGTCGTTAAGCGAGAACTCTGAAACCAACATGGACCTAACAAATTAGAAACCCCATAAAAAATTTATGGGGTTTTCTTGTTAGCTAGAGCTGAAATCGCCCTAGGCTTCTAGCAAATGGCTATTTTCCTGTGTCTCATGTCCATGTCTTAACACATGGAGAGAATAAAGGTCCTTCGGAATCTCAAATAGATGGTATTGATGCTCGCCAGCATTAAGTCGTTCATAAATTTCCGGCCGGGTTTCATTTGCATGAATCACATACGGAAGCTTCTCCGCGGCCTTTAAAGAACGGATGTTTTCCTTGCGAATTCTCATATAGACTGTTTCTATCTCAAGCGAATAAAAGATTTCATCAAAAAAAGCATCCTTTGCCGGTTTATTATAACCTCTGCCATGGTAGGGTTTACCTAGCCATGTACCTAGAAATCCAGCATGGTCCTCAATATCGAATAAATTGATCGTACCGATCGGTGTGCCCCACTCATCAAGGATCGTCCTCGAAATGAGTTCACCACGTTCCTCCGCCTCAATTGTTTGCTTTGTTAAGAACATAAATTCCTCATAGGAATAGGCCTTTTGACGCACAAAAGGGAAGACATCTGGATGCATCATTAGTTCAAATAAAATCTGGCTGTCATGTAGTTCACGTTTCTTGAGCATGTAATTCCCTCCTGATGAGGACAGTCCATTCCCATGCATAAAGAGACTTAGACCCACCCTCGAAATTTTTTGTAATGTTGCTAAAAAATTTCGGGGTGGGAATCGAACCCACTAGAACCAGTTCTATCGTACTGGTGGCGCACCATTTGCCTTCCCTATTTCTTTTTATGTTAGGCTTTAATAAGCTTTTTCCTTAATTCTTTTTGTATCATACAGGAAAATTTATAAAAAGAAAATAGGTTTTTTACAAAAAAATTTTGCTAAAATGTGACCTTTTTTTACAAGATTCCTTTTGTTTATTCCTTTAAAATATTCCTGCAAGCTGGAGCACGATGACACCGAATCCTAGAACCCATACATAGACAGCAAAAATTTTCAAACTTCTTCGCTTCAAGAAATTCAACATCCAGACAACAGCGAAATATCCAAATAGAGCGGAAGCAATCGTTCCTACTAATAGGCTCCCAAGGCTTACCGCTTCGATATGGCCGGTAAATAATTCGCCCGTTTGGAGCACGATTCCACCTGCAATGGCAGGAATGGATAGAAGGAAGGAAAAATATGCAGCGGTTTCTCTATCCAGCTTACGAAATAGTCCGGCAGCAATCGTCAGGCCTGAGCGTGAGACTGCCGGGAAGATCGCTGCCGCCTGGAAGGAGCCGATAAAAAGCGCATCCCCATAACTAATACTGTCCATCTTTTTTGCACCCTTTTTGACGCCATCGGCAATCCAAAGGATGAAGCCCGTGAACAAAAATTCCCATCCAACCGTTACCCCTGTTTTAGAAATGGATTCAAACAGATCACTTAAGAAAAATCCTACGATCACAGCAGGGATTGTTCCAACGACGAGCAGGAGGGAAAGCTTTCCAAAAGGATTTTTTACGATCTGAATGAGTTCTTCCTTATAAATGACGAGAACCGCCAATAATGTTCCGATGTGAAGCATCGTGTCAAGAAAGAGTCCTGCTTCATCCAGCCCAAATAAATGCCGGCCCAAATAAAGATGCCCAGTGCTTGAAATGGGTAAAAATTCCGTTAGACCTTGAATGATTCCAAGAATGAAAGCTTCGAGTTTTGACATCATAAGTATGATCACCCTTTAGAAATAGTTGTCCTACGTAAACAGCCCTCTATCTAAAATGTATTCAGCTTGTCTAAATCAAGAACACTGGAGGCAAATTTTAAAAAATTGAAACCTTTATGAACTTCATGCGTAAGAATTTATAGAAGGAAAAGTTGAAGGAGGGAATGAAATTGCCAAGTAATGATGAACGTTTATTTGCTGCACTAATCTATGTTATAAGCTTTTTTACTGCCTTTATTGGGCCGTTAGTAATATGGCTAATCAAGAAGGACGAATCACCATATGTGGACTATCATGGGAGGGAGTATTTTAACTTTTTTATCTCCTATACGGTCTACACGATCATCAGTACGATTTTGATGATCGTTCTGATTGGCTTCATAACGATTTGGATTGTGGGGATTCTTTATTTCGTCTTCACTATCATTGCAGCGATCAAAGCCTATGAAGGAACTACCTACAAAATCCCATTTATTTTCCGTCTCATTCGTTAAATTAGGCTACCGCACCCTGAAACAATCAGGGTGTTTTTTTTATTGCAAAAAAGATTATTTAATACTGAACGATTTTGGGAGTTGGTCGTCTTATAGGTGAATGCAAGCAACGAAGGAGGAATTATAAATGGAAATATTAGAGTCAATTAACTGGGGGATCCTACTGCCTATTCTTGTTATTCAGCTGATTTTGTTGGTGGTAGCAATTATAGATCTAATCAGGATTGAAAAGACAAACGGTCCAAAATGGTTATGGGTATTGCTGATCCTATTCGTAAATATTATTGGTCCTGTGCTTTATTTTGTGATTGGAAGGAGAAACCAATAATGTCTGTCATCCAGGTAAAAGATTTGAAAAAAAGCTTTCAAAGCGTAGAAATTATCAAAGGGATCAATTTTACGCTACAAGAGGGAAGATGTATTGCTTTGCTTGGCCCAAATGGCGCTGGGAAAACAACTACCTTGAGAATGCTTTCAGGGTTGATGAAGCCAAGCTCTGGGTCTGTCAACTTTTCAGGGTTGGAAAAAGAAACGGATATTCGCCAATTTATCGGCTATTTACCACAGCATCCTATTTTTTATGAGTGGATGACCGGTAGAGAGTTTCTTGAATATGTGGGGAAGCTTGCCGGAATGTCAAAGGCAGATGTGAAGAAGCGTACGGATGAATTGCTAGAGCTGGTCGGAATTGCTGATGCGAAGAATAGAAGGATTGGAAAATATTCAGGTGGAATGAAGCAAAGGCTCGGTATTGCCCAAGCGATCATTCATCGCCCCAAGCTTGTCATGCTTGATGAACCAGTATCTGCTCTTGATCCAATCGGGCGCAGAGAGGTGCTGGAATTATTAGAGAAACTAAAAGAGGAAACAACGGTTTTGTTCTCAACCCATATCTTGAATGATGCGGAGGAGGTATGCGACGACATTCTCTTCCTTCATAAGGGGAAGCTAGTGGAATCTGGGACGATGGAGGAGCTAAGAGAAAAATACCAGCAAGCAAAAATTGACCTAGTCTTTCGTGATGATATGGAGGGGATCCTGAAAAGCTTTTCTGAGAAAGGATTGCTTCAGTCCTATTTGATCGAAGGTGGCAAAGCCAGTGTGATGGTGGAAAATATTGAAGAAGCAAGACGAGCGATTGTAGAGGAGGTCATGAAGGAAAACCTGCCATTAGTCAAATTTGAGATTAACAGAACGAGTTTGGAAGATGTATTTATGAAGGTGGTGCAATCATGAGACAATGGTTTATTTTGTTCAACAAGGAAATGCTCGAGATGGCGCGAAACTTTAAGTGGGTTTGGGTTCCGATTGCCTTTATCCTGATAGGGGTGATGGATCCAATCACCACCTATTATATGCCGCAAATCCTAGATTCAGTTGGAGGGCTGCCAGAAGGAACGGTGATCGAAATGCCTACACCTCCAGCGCCAGATATCCTGATGATGTCGATCGGCCAATATAACATGTTTGGAGTCTTAATTATTGTTTTGATTACGATGGGGCTTATTGCTGGAGAGCGCAAAAGCGGAGTAGCAGGAATCATTCTCGTCAAACCGGTTTCATTTAGCTCTTATATTACGGCGAAATGGGCTGGAGGGCTTCTGCTCGTTTGGGTTTCCTATTTTGTCGGGTTACTGGCATCGTGGTACTATGTAGGAATTCTATTTAAGTGGATCCCTTTTGGGGACTTCATTCAGGCATTTTTCACTTATGGAATCTGGCTTTCCTTTGTCTTAACAGTTACGATCTTTTTTAATGCATTCTTTCGATCTCCAGGTGTTGTCGGCTTTGCTTCGATCGCAACGGTCATCGTTTTATCGCTTGTTAGCGGTTCTCTTTCCCATCTGCTTGAATGGAGTCCCGCACAAATAGCAGGATATACAGGGGAATTTCTATCCACTCACTCCTTCCCCGAAGCGATGCTGCCAACAACTCTACTAGCGGTAGGGGGAATCGTATTTCTATTAATTGGCGCCATTTTAGTTTTTCGCAAGAAAGAATTGGCAGCCTAACATGACAGAAATTGATATTCACTTAAGTTACGAGAAATCGCCCTACATGGAGCGGTTTCTTTTTTAAATCTAGAATGAAAGGAGAAGAAAAGAATATAAATAAAGTATACATCCTTATTCCGGGAGAGGGGTTTTTCGATTGTGGCTATGGGTATGGTTTGTCATTTTGCCATTTTTGATTCTAGCTATTTTGGAGGAAATGATAGAATTCTTTGTTCAACGCTATATGCTGGGGCCCGCGGAATGGGAGGGTAAATTGAAAGATATATTCGCGAGAAGCTACAGCGGGTTGAAAAAGAAACTGAGATTAAAACAATCTGAATAATCCATAGTTATCAGACAAGGAGAGTCCTTATGAATATCCAACAATACTATCGTCTAGCAGCTAACACCTCATTGAATGGTAGTCTTGCTGCGCTCATTCCAGTAGTGGTCCTCATCATACCTAATTTCTTCCTATTTCCTAAAAAAGAATGGGTTTTACTTTCTGTTCCATTTCTTTTCTATAGCTTTCTGTCCTATCAGGTCTATCTTATCAATCAAGAGCGTTTTAGCCGCTCAAAAGTGAACTCAGGGGAAAAACAAGTTGTTCATCCTTTAGAGGAAAGTCAGCTTCTCCTTACTTTTCTGCCAGCTCCCTCCCTAAGGCTGCTTTTCTTTTGTTCAAATGGACAGGCCTGTGGAGAAATAAAGGATTCATATTTTACAAAGCTTCGTTGGTTGTTGCCCTACTTTTTGGATAAAATGCTTCCGGCCGAGTATAGACTTGTGGATGGGGGGCAGTATTTGCTTGCAACGATAAGGTGGAGAAAACATAGAGCTATAGTGAAGGATGAACATGGCCAAGGGATGATGACAATCATGGCAAAGGATAATCGACGATTTCATGTAATAACAGAGAATAGTTCCCACTCTATCCATGTCAAAACAGAAACCCTTCATACTGATATTCAATTCCTTGATGAGAATCAACATGTATTAGCACGGGTAAGAAAGGGCTGGATGCCGTTAGAATGGGGACGAAGCTTTGTAGATGCGAACACGCCCATTTTTTCATTGGATGAGAATCTAGCAAGGGAAGAAAGACTTGCCATTGTTGCGATCCTCGCAAAATTCTATCGGTACTACAATCACTAATGCGCCCTTGTACGAAGCAATTGATTGGCTTCCTCCTACAACAAGTAGTAGAATGATCGAAGAGTGATCAAATAAAGGGGTTTCATTCGTGAAAAAAATTGGATTAGCTATTGGAATCATCGTTATTTTTCTATTTATTTTGGATCAGACAATTTTTAAGGATAAAGGACCTAATCATGTATCGAAGCAAAGTAGCACCTATCCAAAGGTGGAAGATCAGGCTTCTGTGCCAATCGGTCTTGATGAAGATGAAAAGGCGCCATCTTTTACAATCCAGACAATAGATGGAAAAGAGGTTTCACTTGAGCAATTTCGAGGAAAGAAAATTCTCTTGAATTTCTGGGCAACCTGGTGTCCACCTTGTAAAAAGGAAATGCCGGAAATGCAGAAGTTTTATGAGGAGTATGAGTCTAAGGATTATCTAGTCCTCGCAGTCAATGTGACGGTAGCGGAAAAAACCTCAAAGGCGGTCTCGAGCTTTGTAGATGACTATGGTTTAACCTTCCCAGTCCTCATGGATGAAAAAGGAGAGGTGGCCCATCAGTTCGAAATACTTTCTTATCCAACCTCTTACTTTATTGATTCAGATGGGATTATTAGAAAAAAAATCGTCGGTGGATTAAGCAAGGAAATGTTGTATAGAGAGATGAGCTTACTACCATAAAGGTAACGGAGAGAGAGGCCGTTACCTTTTTTATTTATCTCGACTCAAGATTGGATGTTTCTACACCCTGCTCCAGCGCTTGTCGGGATAGTCTTTCCAGGATTCTTCTCTTGCAAGAGGTAAACCGCATAATTGCTTTACGTTATGGCTTAGAAAAAGTTTCATATACAAGGTAGCCTAAAAAATATTTATTGTTTACAATCTTCGACAACAATATTCCTCATAATCAGTTAAAATAGGCATATTACCTACTAGAAATAGAAATGGAGGGATATGACATGGAGGTATTTGTTGCGAAGCAGCCTATTCTTAATAGCAAAGAAGAGGTAGTTGCTTATGAGCTTCTATATCGAAGCAGTCATGAAAATTCCTTTCCAAATATTGATGGAGATCAAGCAACGGCGGACGTCATTATTAATAGCTATTTAAATATTGGAATCGAAGAGCTTTCAAAGGGAAAGCCTTGCTTTATTAATTTCACCGAAAAACTTCTCCAAATGAAGCTCCCCACATATTTTGGGCCAAGGGAGATTGTTGTTGAAATTTTAGAATCGGTCCAGCCATCTGAGGAAATCATCGAAATTTGTAAAGAACTGAAGCAGCTCGGGTATCAAATCGCCTTAGATGACTGTGTGGTGAATGTTGAGGATGAAGGGGCAAATACACTATTTCAAATAGCTGATTATGTGAAGGTGGATTTTTTATCAACGGATAGGAATGCTAGAAAAAGGATCGAATCTCTGGCGAAAGACTTAAACATTAAAATGATAGCCGAAAAAATAGAAACGCTCGAAGTATATGAGGAAGCGATTGAAAATGGCTACGAATTTTTTCAGGGCTATCTTTTTGCAAGACCTACGATTGTTTCTAGCTTTGATATTCCATCCTTTTTCTTTTTTGATTTTTCATCCATTGAGGATTTGTCCTTAAATGAGGCGACCCTTGATCTCGTTACCGAGCTGATTGAGAAGGATCCTTCTCTCTCGTATAAGCTTCTAAAGCTAGTGAATACACCATTCAATCGTTCGAAACTAAAAATATACTCTGTTAAGCAGGCTGTGATGCTGCTCGGTTTAATCGAAATTAAGAAATGGCTCCATGTTTTGTCGGTTCGTGAACAGATAGGGGGGGATTTAATTCATACAAAGGATGCCATCAAGCTTTCCCTGACAAGGGCGAAAATGTGTGAATCGATTGATAAGCTCAGAAGAAATTGCCCGACGACCTCTGCTTATTTTACCTTAGGGATGTTTTCGATGGTTGATAGAATTGTTGGGGTTTCAATGGAAGAAATTATTTGTGATTTGCCTCTACTGGATGATCTCACTGACGCACTAACTGGAAATCAAAATCACTACAAAGATGTTCTTGATTTAGTGACGGCTGTAGAAGAGGCCGAGTGGGGAATCATTACCGAAAAATGTCGTGATCTGGATATTGACGAAAAGGACCTTTTTAGAATATATGCGGAGTCTCTCAATTGGTCCAATGAAATCATTCAGCCAGAACAGCAGGATTTAATTTAACCTGATTGAATGAGGGAAAATATTGAATGACTCCTTTTTTTGTGGCAATCTAGAGACATTAAATGACTTCTTAGTGGGGGTTCGTAGATTGAAGATTGAAGTGATCAAATGCCATGGTTCAGGAAATGATTTTTTACTAATAGATGAAAGGAATAATGACTATTCCTTTTCAGAAGTAGAAAGAAGCCATTTAGCGAAGGCATTATGCAGCCGGGATACAGACCTTGGAGCCGATGGGATTCTTTATGTTATGAAAAGTGAGCACGCTGATGGACGCATGCGTGTCTTCAATTCTGATGGTTCTGAGGCCTCGATGTGCGGCAACGGATTACGCTGTGTCGCCCGTTATATTTGTGAATATACTCAACAGGATTCTGCCCTGATTGAGACAATGAAGGCAGACCTTATGGTGCAACGGGAAAAGGATATCTTTCCTGAGATTCCAACCTATTTGGTGGAAATTTTGCCGGTATCCTTCAAAGCTCAGGACCTGCCGTTAAATATCAATCAGGAATCGTTACTAAATGAAAAATTACCGACTTTGACGGAGGAAGTATCCTTTACCGCAGTGGCAGTACCAAATCCCCATTTGATTGCTGTTGTCAATCATCAACAATTAAGTTCTGAATTACAAAGGGAGCTTAGTGAGTATGTAAATGGACCGAATGAGCTGTTCCCCGATGGTGTGAATGTGAGCTTTGTGAAACCATTAAAGAAGGGTGAAATCTTTGTAAGAACCTTTGAGAGAGGTGTGGGCTTTACCAATGCTTGCGGGACAGCGATGTCGGCATCCACCCTCGTTAGCTGTCTTCAAGAACTGAATGAATTTGAAAAGCCTGTTGAGGTTTATAATAATGGTGGTAAGGTTAGATGTGTAGCACACAGGAAAGGGGAAACCTATCAGATTGATTTGATCGGTAATGCATCCTATGTGTATCGAACAACCGTTGAGGTCGATTTACGAGTACCTAATGAATTTAAGCTTACACCAAAAGTGAAATATGTCGAAGAGATCGAGCGATATGCAAAGCTGCAAGAGCAAGTGAAGGAATACTTAGAAAGGGTATAAATATAGGGATAAAGGGCAGGAAAGGCATGGCACTCAAGTTTTTTTTAGAAACTCGAGGACAGCATCAAATTCCTGCTCTTTTTTCGCTTGAAAATAGGTCCGAAAGGGGTCGCCCTTTGTTCTAATTCTCTTGATCATCATCGGGAGCTGAAAGTCCTCGATCCTCAAATTTTCATTCACTTCTTCCCAATAAAGTGGGCAAGCGACGGTTGCCTTCGGATTCCCTCTTGTTGAATAAGGAGCGATAATCGTTTTCCCTTCGGCATGCTGTAGATAATCAACATAAAGGCGATTTTCGCGTTTTTTCTTTATTCTCTCAATGGTAAAAAAGTCTGGCTCCTTGGCAACAAGATAATCGGCAATAAAAGAAGTGAAGAGTCTAGTATCATCATAGCTATAGCGGTCTTCCGGCAATGGAATGTAAATTTGAAGGCCCTTATTGCCCGATGTTTTAACGAAGCTTATCAGCTGCAAATGGTCAAGGACTTCTTTGATTAGAAGAGCAGCCTTAATAGCTAATTGAAAATGTTTCTTTGAGGGTGGATCTAAATCAAAAACAATTTCACTAGGTCCCTTGCTAAATATTGTTTGAAAGGGAATATGATATTCAAAGGAAATTTGATTCCCCAGCCAAAGCAATGTTTTTAGATTGTTGCAAACGATGTAGTTAATGCCGTCTTCCATTTTTGTTGCAACGAAATCAGGTGCATAATCCGGACAGTTTTTCTGGTAAAAGGCCTCGCCAAAAATGCCATGGGGGTAGCGAATCACCGTTAGTAATCGGTTTTCAAGAAAGGGGAGGAGATGCGGTGATATTTCTCGTAAATAATGGAGAAAATCTATCTTTTGAATGGGAGGCTTTTCCCATAATGGCTTATCCGGATGAGTGATTTCTATCTCACTTGGCATATTTTTACTCCGTTGGATAAATTTTTCATATGTGCAATCAAGTGGCGACAGATCAAAGCGGAAGTGATCAAAATGGGGCTCTCGCATTTGTTCGTCGACTAACTCCAAATATTTAATCTCGACGCAAATGGCTGGATTCACATAAATAAATTGTGTGTCTTCCCTTGATTTGTTTTCCTTTATCGTTTGATAAAGTGCTTGTTTTTCTTCAGGTTGAATCCCAAAGAGAAATTGTCCAATGGGAATCACTTCGTCACCATCAAGTACCCCCACATAGAAATATCCATTCGATTTTTCATAGGCTGTGATAAAGCAAGAAACAAATTTCCAGTTCTTAAATTTAAGCCAGGAGGTTGTACGTATCCCTTCTTCCCACTGGCTGTGAACCCGCTTTGCAACGATTCCTTCCCCATCAAAGAGAGTGACATTCTCCCAGGTCTGTT
>DLCS01000248.1:13628-15643 GCA_002480735.1 Bacillaceae bacterium UBA7792
CTGTTTGAAGTTGTCCGAGGAGGGAATGAATTGCAGAAGCTCCTCGCTCTTCCAATTGGGATTTTTTGGAAGCTTGGTTTTATCAAAAAAATCCTCTAATAGCTCCTTTCTTTCGAGATAGGTTTGATCTCCAACCTCCTTGCCTCCTAATTGCAAGACATCAAAAATTAATAACTGACATGGGGCTTGTTTGGCACGTTCAGCGATTTTGGCCGTTGACCGCATTCTTCCTCTAGTTTGAATGGCTGTGAAGCTTGCTTTGAAAGGATTCTCCAACGAAACGAGTTCCCCATCAAAATGTAGAGGGAGATAGGGCTCGAACACGTTCTTATACTGGATGAGAAATGTTTCAATTTCGGGAAAGGCTTCAAGCAAGGATTTTTCATTTCTGCTGATCAGTTGAACCCCTTTCTCATCCCAAATGAGCATGGCTCGGAAGCCATCATATTTTACTTCATATCTCCAATCGTCTCCTTCAGGAACCTCAAACGTTAAAGTCGGCAGCATTGGTTTCAACGAATATCACCCCTGAAATTATTGCTAATAGTATTCCATCCATTTCCTAAATTAATCGGTCGAACTACACACAAACTAATCTTAAAAGTAAGGGAGAACTCTTTATGCATACGATTTGGAAGGGCAGTATCAGCTTTGGTCTTGTCAATATTCCCATTAAGCTTCATTCTGCGACCGAGGATAAGGATATTAAGCTACGGAGCTTACACAAGGAATGCCACTCGCCGATTAAATATGAAAAGGTCTGTCCTGTTTGTGAAGTGGAAATCAAGAATGAAGATATTGTCAGGGCCTATGAATACGCAAAGGGAAAATTTGTTGTTCTAGAAGATGAGGATTTGGAAGGTTTGAAAAAGAAAAATGAAGATAAGGCAGTAGAAATTATCGATTTTGTCAAAATGCAGGAAATTGATCCTATCTATTACGACCGCAGCTATTATATGTCTCCAGGGGAAGGTGGGGCAAAGGCATACTCACTTTTAAGAAAAGCGTTACAGGAGTCTGAGAAGGTTGGGTTAGCGAAAATTATCATCCGTTCGAAGGAACAGCTCGCAGTCATTCGCGTGTATGAAAATACCCTTGTCATGGAAACGATTCATTATCCTGATGAAGTGCGTGCCTCTGGGGATGTTCCCAATGTACCGATGGAGGAAAAGGTTACGAAGAAGGAATTGGATACAGCAATCCTCTTAATTGACCAGCTAACGACCGAGTTTGAGGCAGAAAAATATACAGATGATTATCGAAATGCATTGCTCGATTTAATTGAATCCAAGCGGACAGGAAAAGAGGTCGTCACGCCAACGGAAAAAGAGAAGAAGTCCAATGTCACGGACCTTATGGCCGCACTTCAAGCGTCGATTGATCGGACAAAGCCAGTAAAGCCAGCTGCCAAAAAACGAACGACGAAGGCAAAAACTAAGAAAGAAGCATAAAGGTGAGAATCATTTGGTATAGTCTGATGTACTATACCAAATTTTTTATGATAAACTATGGAAAAAAGGGAAGGAAGGGAAGAGGTTGAAAATACTTGTTGTTGGCGCTGGGGCAGTTGGAGGATATTTTGGCGGACGATTACTGGAAAAAGGTGAGGACATTACTTTCCTAGTAAGAGAAAATCGAAAAAAGCAAATTGAAGAACACGGACTGATTATAGAAAGCGTTCATGGTGGAATGAAATTTGCTCCTAAATTAGTCACTAGGCTCGAGAATGAGGAGAAATACGATGTCATTCTATTGTCCACAAAGGCTTACCATCTTGAAGCTGCAATAGAGGATATTAGACCATTTGTTTCCGAAGAAACGATGATCCTGCCTTTATTGAATGGAATCTCCCATCTCGATTTATTGATTAGCGAATTTGGGGACCATCATATACTCGGTGGGCTTTGTTTCATCGAAACAACCTTAGCGGAACATGGGAAAATTGTTCAAACAAGCCCAATACATAATTTGGTGTTTGGGGAAAGAAGCGGGTTGGAAACAGAGCGAATCATGCG